>NZ_JBQEPG010000003.1:69377-324993 GCF_052045635.1 Pseudomonas sp. 22189 | reverse complement strand
GCGATGGTGCGTCGATTGGATGATCTTCAGGAAATGGAGCAGATGGAGCTCAATCGTCTGGATGTGTCCGACGAAAAGGTCAAAGACTCGATCAACTCCGTTCTGCGCCACATCGAAAAAGAGATCGCTGAAACGCACAAAGCGATCAAGAAACACATCGATGATGATCCGGACATGCGCCAGATGCGCGACTTGATCGTGACCATCGACGGTATCGGGCAGAAAACCCTTGAGCGGCTGCTGGCCGAGCTGGGCGACCTGCGCAAATACGACGACCCTCGCAAACTGGTCGCTGCTGCAGGGTTGAACCCTAAGCTGCAGGAGTCAGGAAAACTCAAAGGCAGAACAATTATTTCGAGGGTCGGCTCGGCTCGCGTTCGGGCGGGTCTGTACATGCCAGGCCTGGTAGCGCTGAGGCACAACGAGGCGATCATCGCCATGAAGGAACGCTTGAAGGCCAATGGCAAAGCCCCCAAACAGATCATCTGTGCAGCCATGCGCAAGTTGTTGCACTTCGTCTACGGAGTGCTCAAATCGGGCCAACCATTTGACCCGAAATTGGCACTTGCCCGGTGAGGGGCAAGACGGTATCTACAGGTGATTGAGGCAAGCCTTACCGACAAACCCCGGCGCAATCCGGGGTTTGTCGTTTCTGGCGAGCCCGCTATCATTCGCCGCATCTTCCGGGGGATTTGACTGATGCTTAATGGCCTGTGGCTTGGCTTCTTCGTCGTGGCAGCAATATCTGCGCTGGTGCAGTGGCTGGTCGGCGGCAACGCCGGGATATTCGCGGCGATGGTGGAAAGCATTTTTGCCATGGCCAAACTCTCGGTCGAGGTCATGGTGCTGCTGTTCGGCACGCTGACCCTGTGGCTGGGCTTTCTGCGCATCGCCGAAAAAGCCGGGATCGTCGAGTGGCTGGCGAAAGTGCTGGGCCCGCTGTTCCTGCGGCTGATGCCGGAAGTCCCGGCCGGGCATCCGGCGCTCGGTTTGATCACCCTGAACTTCGCCGCCAACGGCCTGGGCCTGGACAACGCCGCCACCCCGATCGGCCTCAAGGCCATGAAGGCGCTGCAGGAGCTCAACCCCAGCGCGACCATCGCCAGCAACGCGCAGATCCTGTTTCTGGTGCTCAACGCCTCATCGCTGACCCTGTTGCCAGTAACCATCTTCATGTACCGCGCCCAGCAAGGTGCGCCGGATCCGACCCTGGTATTCCTGCCGATTCTGCTGGCGACCAGTTGCTCGACTATTGTCGGCTTCCTTTCGGTGGCGTTCATGCAACGCCTGCGCATCTGGGACCCGGTGGTGCTGGCCTATCTGATTCCCGGCGCACTGATCCTCGGCGGCTTCATGGCGCTGCTGGCGACGATGTCGGCCACGGCGCTGGCCGGGCTGTCGTCGATCCTTGGCAACCTGACGCTGTTCGGCCTGATCATGCTGTTCCTGGTGATCGGCGCGTTACGCAAGGTCAAGGTTTACGAAGCGTTCGTCGAGGGCGCGAAGGAGGGCTTCGACGTCGCCAGGAACCTGCTGCCGTATCTGGTGGCGATGCTCTGTGCGATTGGCGTACTGCGCGCTTCCGGAGCGTTGGACTTTGGCCTGGACGGCATCCGCCATCTGGTGCAGTGGGCCGGTTGGGACACGCGTTTTGTCGACGCGTTGCCGACGGCGATGGTCAAACCGTTTTCCGGCAGCGCCGCACGGGCGATGCTGATCGAGACCATGAAGACCTCCGGCGTCGACAGCTTCCCGGCGCTGGTGGCGGCGACAATTCAGGGCAGCACCGAAACCACGTTCTATGTGCTGGCGGTGTATTTCGGTGCGGTGGGGATTCAGCGCGCAAGGCACGCCGTTGGATGCGCGCTGCTGGCTGAATTGGCCGGCGTACTCGGCGCCATTGGCGTGTGCTACTGGTTCTTTGGTTGAAGCAAAAGATCGCAGCCTTCGGCAGCTCCTACAAAGGCACGCATAACCCTGTAGGAGCTGCCGAAGGCTGCGATCCTGGCGACTTCAGGGTTTAACTGGAGCCAATTGCTGGCCTTGCTGAACAGCCCACGCAACCACCTTGGCCGTCAGCCGATCACTGGCCTGTCCAAACCCGGCCACCACCGCTGGCACCTGCACATCGTTCAACGGCTGGCGCTCTTCAAAGCGGCGGCTGGCGAGAATCTTCTGGTCGTAGCCACGCACCAGCAGCGCATCGACGCGCACCACGACGCTGGCCTGATTGCCCTGATACTCGGTCTGAAACGCCTGCAAGCTGCCGCCCAGTTCCAGATCCGCAGCGAAGTTGCTGTCATCGGTGCTGAGCAATGTCACCCGACCATCGCGGGCAAAACCATCGAGCAGCCGATTACGCACCAGCACCGGCGCCGGATCGCTCCAGCGCGAGGCTTTGTAGCTGCTGATCACGTCACCCTGTGGAATCACCGCGATGTTCGGCCGGTTCAGCGCTTCGCTGGCCTGCAATTTGTTCAGGCGCAGCGACCAGTGCTGGGTCGCCGCCGAACTGGCCGAGGCGGGCGCTTGCGCGGCGGGCAGGCGATAGACATCCGAAGGTTCGGCCTTGGGCAGGATCGAACACGCCGAGAGCAGGGTAAAACTGGCGAGGAAGGCGAAGTGAGTCAGCTTCATGGGGTGAATTCCTTGTTCTTGTCACTGCCCAGCAGGTAGCCGCTGGGGTTGGCCTCAAGGCGTTGGGAAATGCCGCGCAGCGAGGTCAGGGTTTCGCGCAGTTCGCGGATCGCCGGCGCCAGGCCATTGAGGCCCTGCATACCGTTGTCGAGCGAGTTCTGGTTCTTGCTCAGCAGGCCGTTGATGGTGGCGCTGCTTTGCTCCAGCGACTTCATCGCCTGCTCGGCACTGCCCAGCGCCTGCTTGCCCTGATCGTTGAGCAGGCCGTTGGCGTTGCGCATCAGCGCCGAGGTTTGCTCGAGCATGCTGCCGGCTTGCTTGCCGACGCTCGCCAGTTGCTGCATGGCCTGACGCAAGTCGCCGCGCTGATCGTTGATCGAACCAGTGGTCTGTTCCAGATGCGCCAGGGTGTTGCTGACGCGCTCGACGTTCTCCGGGGAAAACATCTGGTTGGCATTGTTCAACAGGGCGGTGACGCCGGTCATCAGGTCGTTGCTGTCGTTAAGCAGCCGGGAAATGGGCGAGGGCGCCGCGACGATGGTCGGCAATTCGCCGTCGTGCCCGCGCAGTTTCGGGCTCTCCGGGGTGCCGCCGCTGAGCTGGATGATCGAAGTGCCGGTGATCCCGGCCAGCGCCAGTTTGGCCTGGGTGTCTTCCTTGACCGGGGTGTCACCACCCAGACGAATCCGCGCCAGCACCCGGCGCGGGTCTTTCGGGTCGAGGCGCAGGCTGACCACGTCACCGACCTTGATCCCGCTGTACTGCACAGGGCTGCCCTTGGACAGACCGCTGACCGCCTCATTGAAGACGATTTCATAATCCTTGAACTCGCTGTCGACGCTGGACTTGGCCAGCCACAGACCGAAGAGCAGGGCGCCCGCGACGACAATTACGGCGAACAGGCCGATCAACACATGATGGGCTCGGGTTTCCATGTCAGACCTCGTTGAGCAATTTGGCGGCGTCCAGCGCCGAGCGGCCACGCGGGCCGTGGAAGTATTCGTGAATCCACGCGTCATCGGTTTCCGAGACCACGTCGATCGGGCCGGCGACCAATACCTTCTTCTGCGCCAGCACTGCCACACGGTCAGTGATGGTGTAGAGCGTGTCGAGGTCGTGGGTCACCAGAAACACGCTCAGGCCCAGCGCATCGCGCAGGGTCAGGATCAGTTGATCGAACTGCGCCGCGCCAATCGGATCGAGGCCGGCGGTGGGCTCGTCGAGAAACAGGATGTCCGGGTCCAGCGCCAGCGCCCGGGCCAGCGCGGCGCGCTTGATCATCCCGCCGGACAGCGACGCCGGGTATTTGTCCGCCGCCGACAGCGGCAGCCCGGCCAGCGCCAGTTTCACCGCCGCCAGATGCTCAGCGTCGTTGCGGCTCAGACCGGCGTGCTCGATCAGCGGCAGGGCGACGTTCTCGGTCACCGTCAGCGAGGAAAACAACGCGCCTTTCTGGAACAGCACGCCGAAACGCCGCTCGACCAGTGAGCGCTCATGCTCGGACAGGCTCGGCAGGTTCTGCCCGAACACCTTCACGTTGCCCTCGCTGGGCCGGCGCAGGCCGACAATGCTGCGCAGCAGCACCGATTTACCGCTACCGGATCCGCCGACCACGGCGAGGATTTCGCCCTTGTACAGATCCAGATCGAGGTTCTCGTGCACGCTCTGGCTGCCAAAGCGATTGCACAGGCCACGGACTTCGATCACCGCCTCCGAGGGCGCACGGGGTAAACGACTCACCAGCCCATCTCCATGAAGAACAGCGCAGCCACCGCGTCGAGCACGATCACCACGAAAATCGACTGCACCACGGCGGACGTGGTGTGCGCGCCGACCGATTCGGCGCTGCCACTGACCTTGAAGCCTTCCAGGCAACCAATGGTTGCAATCAGGAAGGCAAACACCGGCGCTTTCACCAGACCAACCAGAAAGTGCTGAATGCCGATGTCGCTTTGCAACAGCGAGAGGAACATCGCCGGCGAAATCCCCAGCGACACCGCGCACACCACGCCGCCGCCAATGATCCCGCAGAGCATCGCCAGAAACGTCAGCATCGGCAGCGCCACCAGCATCGCCAATACCCGCGGCACTACCAGCAGCTCCATCGGATCGAGGCCGAGGGTGCGGATTGCGTCGATCTCTTCGTTAGCCTTCATCGAACCGATCTGCGCGGTAAACGCGCTGGCGGTGCGTCCGGCCATCAGGATTGCCGTGAGCAGCACACCGAACTCACGCAGGAAGGAGAAGCCCACCAAGTCCACGGTAAAGATCGTCGCACCGAAACTGGCCAGCACCGTGGCACCGAGAAACGCGACCACCGCGCCCACCAGAAAGGTCAGCAGCGCCACAATCGGCGCGGCGTCGAGGCCGGTCTGTTCGATGTGGGCGACGACGGGGGTGATGCGCCAGCGCTTGGGACGAAACAGGCTGCGGGCAATGGTTTCGAGGATCAGGCCAATGAAACCCAGCACTTGCAGGGTGTCCTGCCAGACCGCTTCCACCGCGCGCCCGATGCGGGTCAGCAGTTGCACGCTGACGCTGACTTCCGGCTCCTTGATCGGCACACAGAAGTCGGTCAGCGAGCGATACACCGTTTGCAGCAGCGCGCGGTCAGCCTGGGAAATCGTGCAGTCAGGGTGTTCGGCGGAGCGGCCCAGACGCTCGGAACCGAGCAGCTCCACCAGCAACGAAGCGCCCGCAGTGTCGAGGGCACCGAGGCTGTTGAGGTCGACCACGGTGTTGGCGTCGTACTGGCCGGTCAGTTGTTCGGTCAGATGCTTGAGGTCGGCGTAATGGGCAAGCGTCCAGTCCCCGGAAACCCGCAGGCGGGCAGGGCTGATTGACGTGTCCAGCTGGGCATTACCGCTCATTGAGCTGCTGATCATAAGCTCCGTGCTTGTTCGGCTATTAAGCGAACTAACGTAATAGCACGAACCGGATTACTTTTCTTTGATCGCTGTGCTGTCTGTCACTTTGAAACGCAGCACGCCGATCACCTGACCGTCTTCAGTCAGCACCCGCACCTGCCACTTGCCTGCCGGGTTGCCGGGGAAGTTCTGCTTGTGGGTCCAGGCACGGTAGCCTTCCTTGCGCCCGCCGTGGATGTCGAGGGCGATGCGGTCGACTTCCTGGCCGTTGAACTGCCACACGTGGTAGATCCGCTCATCCAGCCCGCGCGGCGCGTTGATCGCGGTGTAGGCGTAGAGGCCGCCATTGCGGATCTGCTCGGCGCTGACCTCGTCGAGGCTGGCGCCAGGCGTGCGGTCCTGCAACTGCGTGCTGATCGCCACGTCGGTCATCCACAGCGTCGCTGGCGGCACCCACGAGCGCAGGGTCCAGCCGACCGCGCCGATGCCGACGGTGATGCACAGAATGGCCAACGCATTGCGCACGGTGCGGATCGGGAAGATCGACGCCAGACTCGGGAACGACAGCACCACCGCCGTACCCAGTGCCCATTTGAAACTCTGTGCGGTGGTCAGGTGCATGATCACCGGCAGCGCAGTGAGCAGGGCGGCGAACAGGGTCAGGGTGTGCAGCGCGAGAAACGCCCAGCGCCGTGGCGCCAGCCATTTGTAGTAGAGCGGGTCGACAATCGAGATCAGCGCGGCGATGCACAGCAGGCCGGTGAAGATCAGTTGGCCGCTGTTCCACGTAGTCGTGATGAAGAAGAACGGCAGGACGAAAAACAGACTTTCCTGGTGGATCATCTGCGTCGCGTAGCGCAGCAGCGGCTGGGGGATTTCCCGCTTGAAGATGCGCGTGAACAGGCCGGTCAGGGTGTTTTCCAGCATCAGCCAGATCCAGCTGAGCAGCATGATGATGGTGATCCAGCTCGCCAGCCCTTGCTGGCGATCGACCAAAATGAAACTGCCGACCCCGGAGATGAAACCGCCGAGCGCAATGACCCCGGGATAGCGCTTCATCAATTCGAGGATGCGCTGGATCAGGAGGGGGATTTTCTGCATGGTGGCGGTTCACGACTGGATAGGGAAAAACCTCGACAGAGTACCGTCCGCCGGGCGAGGTGGCGAGGCTCCCGGTCAGTAAAATCACGCAGCCCCCTGTGGGAGCGAGCCTGCTCGCGAATGCGGTGGGTCATACAACATTGCATCAACTGACACGACGCCTTCGCGAGCAGGCTCGCTCCCACAGGGTCAGTGTTCGACGGGTTTTCGGCGGTGATGCAGACGCCAGCCGATCAAGATCAACAGCAGAACCCCGAGACCACCGGCAATCAGCCATAACACTTCATCATCACTGAGCAACGGCTTCTCGATCCGCAGATACCCCGGTTGCAACAGCAACTCGCGCATGGCCTTGTTCGCCGTTTCCAGGGTCACGCCTTGCAACTCGCGGGCAGGGTTGGCAAAGCGTCCGTCCTCGTAATCGCCGAGCGCACTCCAGTAGTAGTCCGCCATCGCGCTGTTGCCCTGTACCGCCCAGGCCTGATGGGCGATGGCGGCCTGTTTGATCCGGGCGAAGGTGTCGGGGTCGAGGCCGTTTTTCAGCAGGTCGGCCTTGAGGTCTTCCAGCACCTGTTTGGCCTCGACAAGATCATCGCGATCAACATCGGCATTGAGGCTCATGAAACCGACCCCGCCGAACACTTCACGCTCGGCCCACGGCCCGTAGGACAAGCCATGGTTCAGGCGAATCTGCCGGTACAGTGCCCAGTCGAGGTAGTCCTTGAGGATGTCGAAAGTCTCGTCGTACTGATCGTCGAGCATCGGCTCCGGCACCAGCCAGTGCAATTTGGCGCTGTCGCCGATGAAGCCGCGGGTAAGGGTGCGTTCATGGGCGGCGCTGGTGCGGATGTCCGGCAGCTCACGGTGCTCGGCCGGATCCACCGCTTCGAGCGCGCCCCAAGTGCGTTCCAGATAGGCCGGCAGCAGTTTGTCGAGTTCACCGACGACGATCAGCGTCATGTTGTTCGGCGCGTACCAGGTCTTGCGCACCTTCTCCAGTTGCTGCTGGGTCAGGTGCCCGACCTCGGCGCGTTGCGGGCATTTCAGGCCCAGCTCCACCGCCAGCTGATTGCTGGCGGTGTGGCCCAGGTCTTGGCGGTCGAGAAAACGTTGCAGACGCGTGTAATGGCCACCGTCCTCGCGCTCGACCACGCGTTTGGCGGCGTTGATCGCATTGTCGTCAATGCGGGTCTGGGTCAGCAGACCGAGCAGCAGGTCGAGCACTTTGCGCTGATTCTTCGCCGGGGCTTCGATGACGAACGTGGTGTCGGCGTTGCTGGTGAACGCGTTCCACTCACCGCCCAACGCCTGCATGCGCTCCTCAAGGCCACCTTCGCCAGTGGCGTCGACACCGCTGAACAACAGGTGCTCGAGCAGGTGCGGCAGCTCTTTCTCATCGCAATCGAAATCGTCGAGGCCGACGCCGACCACCAGACGAATCGCCACATGCCCGCGTTCAGTGCCGGGTTTGAGCAACAGCTGCAATCCGTTGGGCAGCGCATAGCCTTCGACCTGAAAGCGATCAACGGCAAAAGCGGGCAGGGAACCGAGCAACAGACAGGCGAACAACAGGCAACGCATAACAGGCTTCCGTACGGCTGATTTGGAGATCCGTGTCGCTATTCAGGCCGGCATTCGCGAGCAAGCTCGCTCCCACAGGGGAATGCATTTCAAATGTGGGAGCGAGCTTGCTCGCGAAGGTCTTAAGGCTGAATCAATGTTACTGACTGACCCCAGCCCCAGACGTTCAAGGCGAATGTGTAATGTCGGCAATATCATCCGCTTCCAGCGCTCCGGTATCTGCCGTTTCCAGCACCACGTAAGCACTGCTGCAAAACAGCGAATTCAAGCGCTTCATATCGGCAATCAGCTCCAGGTGCAGCGAACTGGTTTCCAGACTCTGCACGATCTTACGTTGCAAACGGCTGACATGGGCATGGGCCAGACGCCGTTCCTGTGCGCGAAAGCGACGTTTCTCGCGCAACAGCTGACGGGCACTTTCCTTGTCACCGCTGAGGAACACCGACAGGCCCAGGCGCAAGTTGGCGATCAGTTGCTGATGCAACCCGGCCAAATCCTCCAGGCCTTCTTCGGAAAACGACCGACGCTGGGAAGTCTTCTGCTGCTGCACTTTGCGCAGCATGCGTTCGATCAGGTCGCTGGCCAGTTTCAGGTTGATCGCCAGTTCGATGGTCTCCGCCCAGCGCCGACTGTCCTGCTCGCCGAGATCTTCGCGGGGCATTTGCGCCAGGTACAGCTTGATCGCGCTGTACAGCGCTTCGACGTCATCGGTCAGACGACGCATCTCCTGGGTCACGGCGGTCTGCTTGCCACGCAACACATCGAGCATCGCGTCGAGCATGTTGTCGATCAGATCGCCCATGCGCAGGGTCTCGCGGGCCGCGTTGGCCAGCGCCAGGCTCGGTGTCGACAGTGCCGTCAAATCAAGGTGACGCGGCTTGGCGGTGCCGTTGACCTCCGGGCGCTCCGGCAGCAACCAGGCGCACAGCCGCGCCATCGGGGCGACGCTGGGCAGCAGGATCAGGCAGCGCGCGGTGTTATAGAGCAGGTGGAACCCGATGACCATTTCCTGCGGGCTGAAGTCGAGCCCGTCCATCCAGTGCACCAGCGGATCGAGCACCGGAATGATCAGCAACAGCCCGATCAGTTTGTACAACAGGCTGCCCAGCGCCACTTGCCGCCCGGCGGCGTTCTGCATGCTGGTGCTCATGAACGCCAGCACGCCACTGCCGATGTTGGCGCCGATCACCAGACCGATCGCCACCGGCAGGCTGATCACGCTGGCGCCGGCCAGCGTCGCGGTCAGCAGCACGGCAGCGAGGCTGGAGTAGGAAATCATCGCGAACAACGCACCGACGAGGGCGTCGAGCAGAATGTCGCCGGTCAGCGAAGCAAAAATCACCTTCACGCCTTGGGCGTGGGTAATCGGTGCGGCGGCTTCGACGATCAATTGCAAGGCGAGAATGATCAGGCCCAGACCGATGCTGACCCGGCCCATCTGCCCGAGGCGCGTCTGTTTGCGCGACAGAAAGAAAATCACCCCGAGGAAAATCAGCAGCGGCGACAGCCACGACAGGTCAAAGGTCAGCACCCGCGCCATCAGCGCGGTACCGACGTCGGCACCGAGCATGGTCGCCAGTGCCGGGGTCAGCGCCATCAGGCCCTGACCGACGAAGGAAGTGACGAGCATAGCCGTGGCGTTGCTGCTCTGCACCATCGCGGTCACGACGATGCCGGCGACGAACGCGAGCCAGCGTTTGGACATGTTCTGGCCGATCACATGGCGCAGATTGGTACCGTACACCCGCAGGATGCCGGTTCGGACGATGTGCGTACCCCAGATCAGCAGGGCCACGGCAGACAGCAAATTGAGCAGGGTGAGCATGCAGACCCCCTGTAGTAGCAGCGCCCCAAAGGGGCAAGTTGACGGTACCGCGCGGTTTCTACGTTTTTGATACTTAAGCTGTAGTTGGCTAACGGACTGGGCGCCAGCATTGCACAGCTAAAGTGCGGATTGAAACAAAAGTGTCATGAAAACAGCTTTATCCACACCCCGCGCAATCACCCCAAATCCCTGTGGGAGCTGGCTCGCCAGCGATGACGGCAGCACTGGCGACATTGATCTTGCCTGACACGCCGCTATCGCTGGCAAGCCAGCTCCCACAGGGTTTGTGTACGAGTTCAAAATCCGCTGGAACAAAAAAACCTGTAGGAGTCTGGCAAGCCAGCTCCCACAGGTTTTGTATTGCTATCGAACTACCGGGTTACTGCCCCGGAATATCCTTGCGCAGCTTCACCGGGTCCTGCTGTTTTTTCTTCCTGGCGATCGCGGTGCGCATCTTGATGTTGATCGCTTCCACCGCCAGCGAGAACGCCATGGCGAAGTAGACGTAGCCTTTCGGCACGTGTACGTCGAACGACTCGGCGATCAGCACGGTACCGACCACCAGCAGGAACGACAGTGCCAGCATCTTCAGCGACGGGTGCTTGTCGATGAACTCGCTGATCTTGCCCGAGGCCGCCATCATCACCAGCACCGCGACGACGATGGCCGCGACCATCACCGGCACATGGGAGACCATGCCGACGGCGGTGATCACCGAATCCAGCGAGAACACGATGTCGATGATCGCGATCTGGATGATGGTGTAGAGGAAATTGCCGCCCTTGCCCGAAGGCTCGTCGCCGCTTTCGTCTTCGCCTTCGAGCGCGTGGTACATCTCCTGCGAGCTCTTCCACAGCAGGAACAGACCACCGAAGAACAGGATCAGGTCGCGCCCGGAAATGCCCTGGCCGAACACCACGAACAGGTCGGCGGTGAGGCGCATGACCCAGGTGATCGACAGCAGCAACAGGATCCGCGTGATCATCGCCAGACCCAGGCCGAAGATCCGCGTGCGCTGCTGCATGTGCTTGGGCATGCGGCTGACCAGGATCGAAATCATGATGATGTTATCGATGCCCAGAACGATTTCCAGGGCGGTCAGGGTAAAGAAGGCAACCCAGATTTCGGGGTTGGTCAGCCAATCCATGTGTATTCCTTTGAGCGAGTGTTAAACCATGACGCCAGCAAGCAGCTGGCGTCATGGTGAGTGAATGCCGTTACATCGTGCTGAACAGCGGGAATGTCCCCAGCAGCAAGGCGGCCACCAGTATGCACAGGCAGACCAGCACTGCCCACTTCAGGGTGAAACGCTGGTGGTCACCGAACTCGATACCGGCCAGCGCCACCAGCAGGTACGTCGACGGCACCAGCGGGCTGAGCAAGTGGACGGGCTGACCGACGATCGAGGCACGGGCCATTTCCACCGCGGTGATGCCGTAATGGCTGGCCGCTTCGGAGAGCACCGGCAACACGCCATAGTAGAACGCGTCGTTCGACATGAAGAAGGTGAACGGCATGCTCACCAGCGCCGTGATCACGGCCAGGTACGGCCCGAGGAAGTCCGGAATCACTGCCAGCAGACTTTTCGACATGGCGTCGACCATGCCGGTTCCGGACAGGATACCGGTGAAGATACCCGCAGCGAAAATCAGACTGACCACCGACAGCACGCTGCCGGCGTGGGCCGCCACGCGGTCCTTCTGCATTTGCAGGCACGGGTAGTTGACGATCATCGCGATGCTGAACGCCACCATGAACAGCACCGGCAGCGGCAGCAGGCCGGCGATCAGGGTGCACATCAGCGCCAGGGTCAGCAGGCCGTTGAACCAGATCAGCTTCGGACGGCGGGCATCGGGGAACTGCGAGACGCTGATTTCGCTGTGATCGATCTCGTCGCCGATCAGGTGCAGCTCGCCCAGACGCGCACGCTCACGTTTGCCGTAGAAGTAGGCAATGATCAGGATCGCCACCACACCGGCGGCCATCGCCGGGATCATCGGCACAAAGATGTCCGACGGGTCGACGTGCAGCGCACTGGCGGCACGAGCGGTCGGGCCGCCCCACGGGGTCATGTTCATCACGCCACCGGCGAGGATGATCAGACCGGCCATGATCCGCGGGCTCATGCCGATGCGGCTGTACAGCGGCAGCATGGCGGCCACGCAGATCATGTAAGTGGTCGCGCCGTCACCATCGAGGGAGACGACGAGCGCCAGCACGGCGGTACCGACCGAAACTTTCAGCGGGTCGCCCTTGACCAGTTTGAGGATCTTGCGCACGGCCGGGTCGAACAGGCCGGAGTCGATCATCAGGGCGAAGTACAGAATGGCGAACATCAGCATCACGCCGGTCGGCGCAAGCTTGGTAATGCCTTCGAGCATCATCGGGCCGATCTTCGGCGCGAAACCACCGAACAGGGCGAACAGGATCGGGATGATGATCAGGGCGATCAGCGCAGACAGGCGCTTGGTCATGATCAGGAACATGAACGTGATGACCATGGCGAAGCCAAGGAAAGTCAGCATGGGATTACTCCAGGCGTAGCGCGGCTAATTGAGTGAGCGGATCGGAGGGATCAGCGCAGAACGGGAAGCACGAGACGTACGGGCGGAGTTTCAGCGAGAAGGCGGGCTACAGAGGACATCAGAATCACCATTGTTGTTGTTAATTGGGCCTGACGTGCGAGCGATCACACGCGTTGGCCAACCGGTCTGTTGCCGGTAGTGGCGGCGATCCTAATCGGGCAACCTTTCAGCTACCTTTCGCGGATGAAAGGTCTGACGAGAGGCGCGGCCACTTTCATGCGACTGGAAGCAGATACAACGATGAACGTCGTAAGACCTTTCTGTAGTTTCTGAGGGAGCGTCTTCACCCGCTGTATGGAAGGGAAACGCAATGCTAGGCTTGCGCCACTGCAATGTTTGAGAGGAGCTCCAACCAATGCTCAATAGCGTTGAATTAGATAATTTCGGCCCGCTACAAAAAATCCGCTGGGGCAAGCTCTCAAACTTGAATCTGATTATCGGAGCAAACAGCAGCGGCAAGACGTTTTTGCTCAAAGCGCTTTACTGCACGATGCGCACGCTCGAAGAGTACCAGCGTGGAAATGAACAACGTTCCGCCGCGGAGATATTGGCAGACAAACTTTACTGGACGTTTCAGGCAGACAAGATTGGCGACCTGGTAACAAAAAGTGCAGACGGTCCGTTGATGTGCAAGGTCAACGTTGACTCTCGAGCGTTTCGGTACGGCTTCGGCAAAGACACGACAAAGAACATTGCCACGTTAGAAAATCACGTCCCTCCACGAGGCAGCAACTCAATATTTCTTCCTCCCAAGGAAGTACTTTCCCTGCAACACATCATTCTGAAAAGCCGTGACATCGATAAAGACTTCGGTTTCGACGACACCTATTACGATCTGGCGAAAGCTCTCCGTCTCCTACCGACGAAAGGAAAAAACCACGCTCACTTCGCAAAGGCTAGGGAGAATCTGGAAGAGATGTTCGGCGGCAAGGTGGAATTCGACAGCAGTACAAATCGCTGGCAATTCAAAAAAGGCAATCAGAAGTTCCAGATTGGCTCTACTGCTGAGGGCATCAAGAAAATTGCGATTCTCGACACCTTGCTGGGCAATCGATTCCTGACCAAAGATTCCATGGTATTCATCGACGAACCCGAGTCGGCCTTGCATCCGGTAGCCATCACCAGGCTCGTCGATATCATTGTGTCTCTGGCCGCAAGCGGGATTCAGTTTTTCATAGCCAGCCACTCGTATTTCGTCATTAAAGCGCTGTATCTCGCGGCGCAAAAACAGAACATGTCGATCCCTGTTCTCTCGTCAATTGGCGGCGAATGGATCGGTGATGATCTTCTCAAAGGTATGCCGGACAACCCCATCGTCGATGAGTCCATTCGTCTTTATGAAGAGGAAGTGGAGCTGGCTCTGGGATGACTATTTCAATCGAAGAATCAGGGATGATTTTCGGGCCGTTTTCAGAGGATCAGCTTTTTCCAATCGAAAACAGTCCACTTTCCAAAAAAATAGGAGACGGCATCAAGGTCGCCGAGTTTGTTCTACTTCGCGATCTTCAGGACAAACCTCAGGAAGTCTGGTTTGTAGAGGCAAAATCAAGTGCTCCTCGGCAGACCGAAGTCTTCGTAGAAGAAATCAGGCAAAAATTCACCAACTCAGTGCAATTGACGCTTGCGGCTTGCCTTAGGCGGCACCCTCACAGTGAGGAACACCTTCCAGCAGGTTTCTTGAATCTTGATCTCGCGAACTGCGCCATAAAATGCATTCTGGTGATAAACCAATTTCCAAAGGAATGGATGGTCGGACTACGTGACGCGCTGAATAAGGCAATGAACTCTTTAGCGAAGACTCTCGGGCTAAAACCGGGCTCAGTCGTCGTCATTAATGATGAAATGGCACGGGCCAGGAATCTGATAAGTAACCAAGAGGGCAGACGATGACTTCATCGCACAGCGGTGGCTGCCACTGCGGACATATTCGCTATCAGTTCAGCGGGCCGTTGCAAGATATTGCCCACTGCCACGGCTTGATCTGCCGTAAGGTCAGCGGCGGGATCGTCAGTACGTGGATTACCGTGGCGGCGGCCAGCTTCCAGTGGCTGAGCGGCACGCCATCGCGCTTGACTCGTCGAGCAGTTGCGCGCGGTATTTCTGTCCGCGTTGTGGCGCGCAATTAGCGTTGGTGACGCAACTCAGTCCCGTGAGCATCGATGTGACCATCGCCACGCTGAATCACCCGGAGCGGACGCCGGCCGAGCGGCACATCTGGACGGACAGCCAATTGCCCTGGCTGCATCTGGACGAGCATCAGCCGGGTGAGACGGAAGAAACCCTGTAGGTTTACAAAAGCCTGATCAAAAAACAGACAGGTCCAGTGGTCGCATCGCGCCCATCCAGATTGCGTGCTCGGTGTGATCGAGCAAATCGTCACCGGTGTCGGGGTGAAGGAACACCACCAGGCCCTTGCGATTGAGCGCCAGCCACGGCAATACCTCGCCGATCATCTGCGGGCCGAAGGCCAGCTGGCAGCTCCAGTCAGGGTGCGGGCCGACCGGGCGTTCATGGACGCGGCCCATCTTCAATGGAAACAACTGCGCGGCTTGCTCACACAACGCGCGTGCCTGATCGATGGTATCGGCATCGAAATAGACGTGGGCGTGGTAGCCCTTGATCGCTGGCATTGGAAACCCTCGGAAATCGGTTCGAACCCTGGGCGTTGCCCATATGTCACACGCCATACAAGGGATTATAAAAAGGATCAGCCATGAAAAATGCCGAAACCCCAACGGTGAAAGTGGTGCTCTATGGTGCCATGGCCAGCCTGGGCGGTGCGTTGATGGCTGAGTTGCTGCGACGCCAGCACGAAGTCATCACGATTCTCGACGATTTGAACGTACTCGCGCCACGTCCCGGCCTGCGCACCAAAAGCGGCGATTTGTTCGATGCCGAGCGGGTCAAGCAAAGCGTAGCGGGCAGCTCGGCAGTGATCTGTCTGCTTGATGCACCGGGCTTGCCGTTCAGCAGCGACCATGTGGAACGGTCGGTGGTGCTTGGGCCGGTGGAACAAGTGCTGGCGGTCGATGCGCTGGTCGACGGCCTGCAGGCAGCCAATGTTTCACGGCTGTTTCTGGTGGGGAATTTTGCCGTGCTCGACGAGCCGGAACTGGACGACGGCCTGCAACGCCACGCTGCCGAAGAAATCCGCGAAGCCCTGCAAAGCAGTCCATTGCAGTGGACACTGGTGAACGCGCCTCACGGCGTGGCGGGGCTGACCATCGAGCATTTCAGCCAGGTCGGCGGCAATCTCGAGCCGGGTCTGGCGGAGCCGCTGGAACGGCTGAACCGGGTCGCGGTGGGGATTGCCGATGAGCTGCAGTTGAATCTGCATGTGGGGCAGCATGTGAATTTTGTCGCGACGTCAGATACGTAAAAAGATCGCAGCCTGCGGCAGCTCTTACAGGGAATTGCCGCAGGCTGCGATCTTTTTCTATTCACACCGCAATCGAAGGTAACCCCAATCCAGTCAGAGATTCGGCACTGCTCGCCTGTTCGGCCATCAACCAGTCGACAAACTGCTGAATCAACGCGCCCCGGCGTTTGCGCTGCGGCAGCACCACGTAATAACCCAGGCGCGACAACGTGGTCTCGGCGATCGGCCGACACAGCAAGCCCTGGGTCAGCAAGTTATCCACAAGGTGGCGCCAGCCGATGGCCACGCCTTGGCCGCCAATCGCCGCTTGAATCAACAGCGTGTAGTTGTCGAAGCGCAATTGCCCCGGCGCCGGCGGGGTAGTGATGCCCAGTTCGCGAAACAGCCCGCTCCAGTCAAACCAGTTGCTGCTGTTTTCCCCCCGTAGATGCAGCAGCGGGAACTCCAGCAACGTCTGGGCGGGCAAGGGCAGGGCGCGTTCCTTGAGCAGTTGCGGGCTGCACACCGGGAACACTTCTTCGCTGAATAGCCAATGGCTTTCGCCCTGTTTGAATCGGCCGTCACCAAACAGCACCGCCACGTCGATGTCGGTGCGCAGCATGTTGTGGTTGCGCTCGCTGGTGACCAGGCTGACATCGACGTTCGGGTTGGCTTCGTGGAAGCGGTGCAGGCGCGGCATCAGCCAGTAGGCGGCGAACGCGAAATCGGTGGCGACCTGCAATACCTCGTGTTGTTGCTGCGTACTGATCGCACTCAATCCTGCGTCGATATTCTGCAAACCGAGCTGAACCTGCTCGAACAGGATCGCGCCGCCCTCGGTCAGTTCGATGCCGCGATAGATCCGGTCAAACAGTCGTGCTCCCAGCTGTTCTTCCAGGCGCTTGATCTGCTGGCTGATCGCTGGCTGCGTGGTGCCCAGCTCAACCGCCGCCGCAGTAAAACTGCGATGACGGGCCGCCGCTTCGAAAGCGCGCAACAGGTCGAGAGACAGATTGCCGAGGGCTTCATACATAAGCTGTGCTTATCCTAGTCATTGTCCGGCGCGGGCTTTACCCGACAGAGCATGGACTCCATGCTCGATCGCAGCAATGTCGCATAACTATTCACTATGGAATGCCGCGATCACATGAAGCGCAAGAACATTCTTTTCATCATGGCCGATCAAATGGCCGCGCCAATGTTGCCGATCTACGGCCCGTCGCCGATCAAACTGCCGAATCTTTCGCGCCTTGCCGCTCAGGGCGTGGTGTTCGATGCTGCTTACTGCAACAGCCCGCTGTGCGCGCCGTCGCGTTTCACCCTGGTCAGCGGCCAGCTGCCGAGCAAGATCGGCGCCTACGACAACGCCGCCGACTTCCCCGCCGACATTCCGACCTACGCCCACTACCTGCGCCGCCTCGGCTACCGCACCGCGCTGTCAGGCAAGATGCATTTCTGCGGCCCGGACCAATTGCACGGCTACGAAGAGCGTCTGACCAGCGACATCTACCCGGCCGACTACGGCTGGGCGGTGAACTGGGACGAACCGGACGTGCGCCCGAGCTGGTATCACAATATGTCGTCGGTGTTGCAGGCCGGGCCGTGCGTGCGCACCAATCAGCTCGACTTCGACGAAGAGGTGGTGTTCAAGGCCCAGCAATACCTGTTTGACCACATTCGCGAGGACGGCGACCAACCGTTCTGCCTGACCGTGTCGATGACGCACCCACATGACCCGTACACCATTCCCAAGGCGTTCTGGGATTTGTACGACGATGCAGATATCCCGCTTCCGACGACACCGGATCCACATTCCCTCGATCCACACTCGCAACGCCTGCTCAAGGTCTATGACCTGTGGGACAAGCCACTGCCTGTGGATAAAATCCGCGACGCACGGCGAGCATACTTCGGTGCTTGCAGCTATATCGATGCCAACGTCGGCAAACTCCTGAAAACCCTCGAAGATTGTGGGCTGATGGACGACACCGTCATCGTCTTCTCCGGCGACCATGGCGACATGCTGGGCGAAAAGGGCCTCTGGTACAAAATGCATTGGTTCGAGATGGCCGCTCGCGTGCCCCTGTTGATAAGTGCACCCGGTCAGTTCAAATCGGGCCGTGTCAGCTCTGCCGTCTCCACTGCCGACCTGTTACCGACCTTCGTCGAACTGGCCGGCGGCAGCCTGGAGCCGAATCTGCCGCTGGACGGCCGCTCGCTGCTGACGCACCTGCAAGGGCAGGGCGGGCATGACGAAGTGTTCGGCGAATACATGGCCGAAGGCACGGTCAGCCCGCTGATGATGATCCGCCGTGGCGCGTACAAATTTATCTACAGCGAAAGCGACCCTTGCCTACTCTTCGATGTACACAACGACCCGCGTGAACTCGAAGAACTCAGCCAGTCGCCGCAACATCGCCAACTGTTCGACGATTTTCTCGCCGAAGCGCGGGCCAAATGGGACATGCCGGCCATTCACCGCGAGGTCCTCGCCAGCCAGCGCCGTCGTCGTTTTGTCGCCGATGCCCTGACCATCGGCAAGCTGAAGAGCTGGGATCACCAGCCGCTGGTGGACGCCAGTCAGCAGTACATGCGCAACCACATCGACCTCGACGATCTGGAACGCAAGGCCCGTTATCCACAACCCTGCCAAAACCAATAATGTAAGGGGAAGTCCATGCGCAAGTTATCCACAGCACTGACGATAGGCCTGCTGGCTCTGGGCAGCGCCTCGGCATTTGCCGAGCAAAGCTGCGACACCGTGAAAATGGCCGACCCGGGTTGGAGTGACATCGCCGCGACCAACGCCATCACAGGGTTTCTGCTGGACGGCATGGGCTACAAGGCCAAGGTCGATACCCTCGCGGTGCCGATCACCTTCGGCGGTTTGAAGGACGGCCAGGTGGATGTCTTTCTCGGCAACTGGATGCCGGCGCAGCAGGGTTTCTACGACAAGTTCGTCGCCACCGGAGACGTCACGCAACTGGCGAAGAACCTCGACGGCACCGAATTCACCCTCGCTGTTCCGGATTACGTGTGGGACGCCGGTGTGCATAACTTTGCCGACCTGAACCAATACGCGGACAAATTCGACAAGAAAATCTACGGCATCGGCTCCGGTGCACCCGCGAACATTTCGCTGCAGGAAATCATCAAGAAGAACGACTTCGACCTCGGCCAGTGGAAGCTGATCGAATCCAGCGAACAAGCGATGCTCGCCGAAGTTTCGCGGGCCGTGAAGAAGCAGAAATTCGTCACCTTCCTCGGCTGGACCCCGCACCCGATGAACGTGCAGTTGAAGATGCATTAC
Organism: Pseudomonas sp. 22189; assembly: GCF_052045635.1. Taxonomy (NCBI): domain Bacteria; kingdom Pseudomonadati; phylum Pseudomonadota; class Gammaproteobacteria; order Pseudomonadales; family Pseudomonadaceae; genus Pseudomonas; species Pseudomonas sp. 22189. The sequence goes on along the minus strand of NZ_JBQEPG010000003.1, from coordinate 305,729 downwards.
CTCAAGGGCGGCGAGAAGTATTTCGGCGACACCGGCAGCGTCTACACCCTGACGCGCAAGGGCTACGCCGAGGCTTGCCCGAACGTGGGCAAGTTGCTGACCAACCTGTCCTTCACTCAGGACATGGAGAACAGCATCATGGCCGAGGTGGTGAACAAGAAAGTCAGCAATGCCGATGCGGTAAAGGCATGGATCAAGGCCAATCCGGCGGTGCTGGACAAGTGGCTGGAGGGGGTGAAGACCGTCGATGGCAAGGATGCTTTGCCAGCGGTGAAGGCCAAACTCTGATCCAGTCCAACCCGCTTCTTGTAGTGAGGGGATTTATCCCCGATGGGCCGCAAAGCGGCCCTTAAATCTGAATTCACTGTATGTCAGATCTACCGCGACTAGTGGATTCAGGACTGCTTCGCAGCCCATCGGGGATAAATCCCCTCACCACAATGACCGTACTGTCCTGTTAGGCTTTACCTGAATCCCCAACCGCGAGGACCCATGGCCCTGCCCAGTCGCCACTCACTCTTCCCCTTCCTGACCTGGCTGCCGCGGCAAACCCGCGCCAGCGTCGGCCGGGATCTGGTCGTTGGCCTCAGCGGCGCCATTCTCGCGCTACCACAGTCGATCGCCTACGCGCTGATCGCCGGCCTGCCCCCGGAATACGGCCTCTACGCCGCGATCATCCCGGTGCTGATCGCCTGTCTGTGGGGCTCGTCGTGGCATCTGATTTGCGGCCCAACCGCAGCGATCTCGATTGTGCTGTATGCCAGCGTCAGTCCCTTGGCCGTGCCCGCGTCGCAGGACTACATCACGCTGATTCTGCTGCTGACCTTCCTTGCGGGAATTTTTCAGTGGCTGCTGGGGTTGCTGCGCTTCGGCGCTTTGGTGAATTTTGTCTCGCATTCAGTGGTGCTCGGTTTCACCCTCGGCGCGGCAGTCGTGATTGCCATCGGCCAGTTACCCAATCTGCTGGGGCTGGATCTGCCGGCCAAAGCCACGGCGCTGGCCAGTCTGATGGATTTGTTGAACCACCTCAGGGCTGTGGATAAACCCTCTTTGCTGCTCGGCCTGGCCACCGTGGCGGTTGGCGTGGTGCTGAAACAACTGCTGCCGCGCTGGCCGACGTTGTTGATTACGTTGGTGTTGGCCAGCCTGCTGGTGTGGCTGTGGCCATCAATGTTTGGCCATGTACATCGGGTCAGCGCCTTTGTCGGGCGCTTGCCGCCGTTCAGTGGCTTGCCACTGGATCTGGATCTGATCCTGCGCTTACTGCCGAGCGCCGTGGCGGTGGGCATGCTCGGGCTGGTCACCAGCTTGTCGATTGCCCGTTCGATTGCCGCGCGTTCGCAGCAGTTGCTCGATGCCAATCAGGAAGTCCGCGCGCAAGGTTTATCGAACATTGTCGGGGCGTTCTTTTCCGGATCGTTGTCGGCCGGCTCGTTCACCCGCTCGGGCCTGAGTTACGAAGCGGGTGCCTGCTCGCCGCTGGCCGGGGTGTTTTCGGCGATCTGGGTCGCGCTGTTCGCGATTTTCGGCGCCGGACTGATTTCACACATTCCCATTCCGGCCATGGCCGGGAGCATTCTGCTGATCGCCTGGGGACTGGTGGATCATCGCGGGATCCGCTCATTGCTGCGGGTCAGTCGCGCCGAGTTCGTGGTCATGGCGCTGACCTGCCTTGCCACGCTGCTGCTGGAATTGCAGACGGCAATCTACGCCGGGGTGCTGGCGTCGCTGTTCTTCTACCTCAAACGCACTTCACAACCGCGGGTGCAGCATTGGCGCGAGGGCGAAGAGGACGTGCTGCGGGTCGGTGGCTCGATCTTTTTCGGCGCCAGCCATTACCTGCAAGTGCGCCTGCAACGGCTGCACGGTACGCGGGTGGTGATCGAGGCGCAGCAGATCAACTTCATCGATTATTCGGGGGTGGAGATGCTGCATCAGGAGGCGCGGCGCCTGCTGCGTCAGGATCGCAGCCTGACCCTGCGCCGGGCGCGGCCGCAGGTGGTCGAGGAGTTGCGGAAGCTCGAAGGGCCGGAAAAGTGTCCGATCCGGTTTGAGGACTGACCTGCCGGCCACTTCCAGACCTCTGTGGCGAGGGAGCTTGCTCCCGCTGGCTGCGCAGCAGCCCAAAGCCGGTTGCGGACGCTTCGCACCCGAGCGGGAGCAAGCGCCCTCGCCACAAAGGCTCTGTTATTGCGCCAACTGGCGGCGCAGCTCGGCCAATACCGGCGCTGTATCCGGACGCACCCCGCGCCACAGGAAAAACGCCTCGGCTGCCTGCTCGGCCAGCATCCCCAGACCATCCATCGACACCGCCGCGCCATGCTCGCTGGCCCAACGGCAGAACGCGGTCGGTTCCTTGCCGTACATCATGTCGTAGCACAGGGTCTGGCCCGGCTCGATCAGACTCGCGGCAATCGGCGGCACGTCACCGGTGAGGCTGGCGGAGGTGGCGTTGATGATCACGTCCACCGGCTCCCGCAACCAGTCGAAACCGCTGGCCGATACCGGCCCCAGATCACAGAACAACTCCGCCAGCAGCTCGGCTTTGTCCACCGTACGATTGGCGATAATCACCGACGCCGGTTTTTCCGCCAGCAACGGCTCCAGAGCGCCGCGCACCGCGCCGCCAGCGCCGAGCAGCAGAATGCGCTTGCCGGTCAGGCTGAACCCGGCATTCACCGTCAGGTCACGGACCAGACCGGCGCCGTCGGTGTTGTCGCCCAGCAGCGAACCGTCGGCCAGTTTGCTCAAGGTGTTCACCGCACCAGCGCGTTGTGCACGGGCGGTCAGGCTGTTCGCCAGACGATAGGCCTCTTCCTTGAACGGCACGGTGACGTTGGCGCCACGACCTTCCTGGAAGAACGCCGTGACGCAGGCACTGAAGCCGTCCAGCGGCGCCAGCAGGGTGTTGTAGTCCAGGCGCTGCCCGGTCTGTTCGGCGAACAGTTTGTGAATCATCGGCGACTTGCTGTGGCCGATCGGGTTACCGAAAACGACGTAACGATCCATCAACAGTCCTCAGGCCTGGGCCAGCCAGTCGCGGTCTTGCAGGAAGTAGTCGGTCAGGCGCGCTTCCTCGCTACCGGGCTCGGCCTTGAAGTCATAGGCCCAGCGCACTTGCGGCGGCAGCGACATGAGAATCGACTCGGTACGCCCGCCCGATTGCAGGCCGAACAGCGTGCCACGGTCGTACACCAGGTTGAACTCGACGTAACGGCCACGGCGGAATTCCTGGAATTCACGCTGTTTGGCGCTGAACGCCTCGTGCTTGCGGCGCTGCACGATCGGCAGGTAAGCGTCGATGTAGGCATCACCGATGGCGCGCATGAAGGCGAAACTGGTGTCGAAGTCCCACTCGTTCAGGTCATCGAAAAACAGGCCGCCGATGCCCCGCGGTTCGTGGCGATGCTTGATGTGGAAGTAGGTGTCGCACCACGCCTTGTAACGCGGATAGACGTCCGCCCCGAACGGCGCGCAGGCTTGCTCGGCGACGCGGTGCCAGTGGATGCAGTCTTCTTCGTTGCCATAATACGGGGTCAGGTCGAAGCCGCCGCCGAACCACCAGACGGGTTCTTCACCTTCCTTCTCGGCGATGAAAAAGCGCACGTTAGCGTGGGACGTTGGCACATGTGGATTGTGCGGGTGGATCACCAGCGATACGCCGAGGGCTTCGAAACCGCGACCGGCCAGTTCCGGACGATGGGCGCTGGCCGACGGCGGCAGACCGCTGCCGAACACGTGGGAAAAGTTGACACCACCCTTTTCGATCACCGCACCGTTCTCGATCACGCGGGTACGACCGCCACCACCGGCAGGCCGGGTCCAGGCGTCTTCGACGAAGCGCGTGCCGCCGTCCTCGGTTTCCAGCGCGGCGCAGATGCGGTCTTGCAGGTCGAGCAGATAGGCCTTTACGGCGTCGGTGCGGGTCGTCATGGCTTCACCTTGAATCGGGCATAACTACGCGCACACCCCGCAGGCAGGGGGCGGCGCAAATGGGCGCGTAGCATAACACCGCAGGCAAGCGTGCCGCAGTTGACGAAGATCAAGCAGGGGAGTTGGATAGGGGGCTTACAAACGACCCAAGGAGAGCAGGCAGATGGCAAAGCGTATCCAGTTCCGTGCCCATGGCGGTCCCGAAGTGCTCGAGTATGTTGACTACCAGCCCGCCGCGCCCGGCCCGAATCAGGTGCGGGTGGCCAACAAGGCGATCGGCCTGAACTTCATCGACACCTATTACCGCAGCGGTCTGTATGCCCCGCCAGCCTTGCCGTCCGGCCTGGGCGCGGAAGGTGCCGGCATCGTCGATGCGGTGGGCAGCGACGTCACCCGGTTCAAGGTCGGCGACCGCGTCGCCTACGGCAGCGGCCCGTTGGGTGCCTACAGCGATTTGCACACCCTGCCCGAAGCCAATCTGGTGAAGCTGCCGGACGAGATCAGCTTCGAGACCGCTGCCGGGGTCATGCTCAAGGGCCTGACCGTACAGTATCTGCTGCGCCAGACCTATGAACTCAAGGGCGGCGAAACCATTCTGTTCCACGCTGCTGCCGGGGGTGTCGGTTCGCTGGCCTGTCAATGGGCCAAGGCGCTGGGCGTGAAACTGATCGGTACGGTCAGTTCGAAGGAAAAAGCCGAACTGGCCAAGGCCAACGGCGCCTGGGCGACCATCGATTACAGCCACGAAAACGTGGCAGAGCGGGTGCTGGAGCTGACCGATGGCCAGAAAGTCCCGGTGGTGTACGACGGCGTCGGCAAGGACACCTGGCTGACCTCGCTCGATAGCGTCTCGCCGCGCGGACTGGTGGTGAGTTTCGGCAACGCCTCCGGTGCAGTGGACGGGGTCAATCTGGGGATTCTCGCGGCCAAGGGTTCGCTGTACGTGACCCGGCCAACCCTGGCGACCTACGCCAACAACGCCGAGAACCTGCAGCGCATGGCCGACGAGCTGTTCGAGATGATCATCAGCGGCAAGCTCAAGGTCGACATCAGCCAGCGCTATTCACTGGCTGATGCAGCGAAGGCGCAGACCGAACTGGCGGCGCGACGCACCACCGGCTCGACCATCCTGCTGCCCTGATCCACCTTCGGCGGCTTGCCAGTCAGGGTTGCAACTTCCTGGCTGGCAACACCGTTCGAACGCGTTCAACACCTCGGCAGATGACACTCCAGCGGTTTCTGCACCAAATGGCCAACCGTCGCGTGATCCGGCGGTTGAACCGCCGCGAGGATTTGCCGCCATTCGGCTGACACCACCCAGTAATCGCCGCGTGCGCGCTGTTCGATGTGCAGCGCGTTGGAGGCGATCGGCATCAGCCCGAAACGCTGGTAAAAGCGCAGCTGTTGCGATCTGCACAACGCGGTCACGCCCTTATAGCCGCGTTTGATGGCCCATTCGGTAGCGGCTGCCAACAGACCATTGACCGCGATGGGTAGCTGATTGGGTGTGTAGGAGATCAAGCGGCTGAATTCGACATGGCGCGACAGCGCCGCCGTGGGAGAAACGTGTTGCTGCGCCAGCGATACCCATTCGAACGGTGCCGGAGTCGCCCTCAGTACCGCCAGCAGTTGATCGTGGCGATACAGCAGAAAGTGAGTACTGCGCGACTTTATCGCCAGTCTGGTTTCGAGCATCCGCGCCCGTGAAGTCAGCATGTAATGCTGCAGCCGAAGCCGAAATTGTCGATCGATAAACCGGTCGAACTCCTGAGTATCCGCCCCCGCCTCAAGCATCACGATGCGACACCCGTCATGGTGACTCTTCAACGTCACCTGAAGCGCCCGCAGGTAATCCGTGAGTTGCAAATTCGTAGTGTCCATTCTTTCTCCGCAGACCTTAACTTATCGAAGTGTTTCAAGTGCAGGGAAAGGATGGTTGCTTTTGGCAATTCCGCCACGCCAGAAAGTCTGATAATCAAGTGGGAAATATCAATGAATACGGACACTTGGAGACTTTTCCGACATGGAAAACAGCGTCATTGCAGGATAAATCGCAGGCACGCGTAGTCTTCCTCGCCATCCAGGCGAGGAAGACTCACGGTAAAGGTTTTCAACGCAGGATCAGTCGGGACGAATGACCTTGCCGGTTGCCAGATCGCGGATCACGCTGGGGTTCTTGCGCCCACCCAGTTGGCCGCCGAGGATCAGATCGATCTGCCCACGGAAATACTGCTCGACGCGCAACCGCGTGCGCGCCGCCGGCCGCCCCTGCGGGTTGGCCGAAGTCGAGATCAACGGCCCGACCATCGAGCACAGATCCCGCACCTGCGGATGATCGCTGACCCGCAAAGCCACGGTGTCGTGCACGCCCGTCACCCATTCCGGCAACAGGTTCTGATGCGGCACCAGCCAGGTGTTCGGCCCCGGCCAGGTGCTGGCCATGCGGTCGATCCATTCTTGCGGGAAATCTTCGAACAGGAAGTCGAACTGACGGATATTGTCGGCGACCAGGATCAGGCCCTTGTCCACCGAACGGTTCTTGATCGCCAGCAGTCGATCCACCGCCTCTTCATTCCACGGGTCGCAACCCAGCCCCCAGACGGCTTCGGTTGGATAGGCAATCACCGCCCCGGCGCGAATCTCTCGTGCGGCTTGTTGCACACGCCAACTGTTGACCATGAAAAAACTCTCCGCAAACAGGTTTTGCGCAGTTTACCGATCTTCCCTGTAAAACCTAGCGTGTCCTGGCCAGCCAGCGACCGTTTTCACACACCGCACGGCCGTCCATTTCCAGTTCGGTCAGCGCCGCCAGCACTTTGGGCAACGCCCAGCCACAGCTGTCGGCCAAAGCCTCAGTGGTGTGCGGCGCTGCATGCAGCAAGGCAAGTAACGGGTGTCCGGCCTCCGGCATCTCTGTGGATAAAGGCAGCCGCTGCCAGCCGCGCAGGGCTTCGAGGATGTGTTCGATGGTTTCCACCAGCACCGCACCGTCGCGGATCAACTGGTGACAACCACGCGCGCCGGGGTGGTGAATCGAGCCAGGAATCGCATAGACCTCGCGACCCTGTTCCGCCGCCAGTCGCGCGGTGATCAGCGAACCGCTGGCGACACTGGCCTCGACCACCAGCACGCCCAGGGACAGACCGCTGATGATCCGGTTGCGTCGGGGAAAATTGCTCGCCGTCGGGCCGGCGTCCAGGGGAAACTCTGAAAGCACCGCACTGCCGGAGGCGATCATTGCATCGGCAATGCGTCGATTGCGCTGTGGATAAATTTTTTCCAGTCCCGTGCCAAGCACGCCGACGGTTTGTCCGCCGACGTCCAGCGCCGCTTGATGGGCCGCCGCATCGATACCCAACGCCAAACCACTGGTGATGACAAAACCGGCCCCGGCCAGGCTACGGGAAAACGCTGCGGCGGTGTCCATTCCCGGACGTGAAGCACGTCGACTGCCAACCATCGCCAGTTGCGGTTTTTCCAAAATCAGCGGATCGCCGGCCACAAACAACAGCGGTGGCGGGTCGGGAATCTGCGCCAGCAGCGCCGGGTAATCTGCTTGATCCCACATCAGCACATGCTGCTGCGGCTGCTCTAGCCAGCGCAATGCATGGCTCGCGCCATCGCGCACTTCGCAACTGCGCCGAGCGTCACTGCACGCCGCCGGCAAACCCAGCGCACGCCAGGCACTGCCTGGCGCACTGATGGCTTTTGACGCCGAGCCGAAGGCTTCAAGCAGCTTGGCAAAACGTTTCGGGCCGATTTCCGGCAAGCGGTGCAGGCGCAAACGCGCTTCCAGTTCCGCAGGGGAAATGGAGGTACTGGCAGACAGCATCATGGATCATCCTTGATCGTTATAAGTCCCGAACCATTCGGAACAAGCTGTGGATAACTCTGTTGGTAACTTGTTAAGCCTGCTAAGGATTTCGCACCTTGTCGAGCACCGCCAACGAGCGTGATGCGTTGAGTACGAGGCCGTAACTGAGCTTGTCGTAGGTGCGGAACACCATCAGCAGACCGGCCCGTTCGTCAGGAATTTTCAGCGGCTGGCCGGTGATCCGGTCACGCACGGTTTCCCCGGTTTTCATCACCACCAGCACATTGCCTTCGGCGAGGCCGTCGCGCCTGCCCTTGTTCAGGGTGACCACGTCCATTACGCCGATCTGCGTGACACCACGCGGCACGTCGATGATCAGTCCATTGATGTGGGTGCTCGGGGCGCTGGGCATGAAGGTCGAATTGACCGAGCGCTCTTCGCCGCTGAACAGGCGGTCGCCCAGACGCACCTCCTGAGTGGTGCGTTGCAGGGCGAGGGTGGCGACGTCGCCTTCGGTGGCGACGATTTCACCGCCACCGATATCGTCGGCGTTGATCCCCAGGAACTCCTTGGTCTGCGGGTCGGTATAGACCTTGCCCTGGCGGAAGATGCCGTACACCGGTTGATTCGGGTCGAAATGCCCGCGAGCGAAGATTCGGTCACCGGTGCCGCTCAACACGCGCTCGGCATCGCCGGCGACGATGTACGGCGCCTTGTCGAAGTCCTCGACCTTGTCGACGATGCGGTTGCTCAGCAGAAAGCTGTTGATCGATTTCAGCGGAATGCTCGGAATCGCCTCGGCCACCGGGCTGGTGCGGATGCGTGGCGACAGCTTGATGGTGCCCCGTGACTCGCCGCGCTTGAGCGTCAGTTGCGGCTGGCCGTTGACGTAACTGAGCGTCAGCGTGTCGCCGGGGTAGATCAGGTTGGGGTTTTCAATTTGCGGATTGGCCCGCCACAGCTGTGGCCATTGCCAGGGCTCGCGCAGGTATTTGCCGGAAATGTCCCAGAGGGTGTCTCCCGAAACCACCGTGTATTGCTGTGGAAAACCATCCCTGAGTTGCACTTGCCCTTGCGCTGCCGCGGCCGAAGCCAGAAGCAGCAGGGCGAGTAGTGTTTTCCTCATGCAGCGAATCCCTTTATCATGTGCGTTCGCGTGAACCGTCAGAGCCCCCGTGGCTCGCTACTGCAAATTGCATTAGCTACGCTTCACAACGGTAGCCTGCATCTTCGGACCTGCCAGGCCATCGACCCGACTTTACTCAATACGTGCAGCAATCAGCCTATGGCCATTTTAAACATCCTCGAATTCCCGGACCCGCGTCTGCGTACTATCGCCAAGCCTGTGGCTGTAGTGGACGACGAAGTGCGTCAGTTGGTCGATGACATGTTTGAAACAATGTATGAAGCGCCGGGCATCGGCCTCGCCGCGACCCAGGTCAACGTGCACAAACGTATCGTCGTGATGGACCTTTCCGAAGACCGCACCGAACCCCGGGTGTTCATCAACCCCGAGTTCGAATCGCTGACCGACGAGATGGATCAATACCAGGAAGGCTGCCTGTCGGTGCCGGGTTTCTACGAAAACGTCGACCGCCCGCAGAAGGTCAAAATCAAGGCACTGGACCGCGATGGCCAGCCTTACGAACTGATCGCCGAAGGCCTGCTCGCGGTGTGCATCCAGCACGAGTGCGACCACCTCAATGGCAAGTTGTTCGTCGATTACCTGTCCACGCTCAAACGCGACCGGATCAAGAAGAAACTGGAAAAGCTGCACCGCCAGAACGCTTGATGCCCCTCTTCAAAGGCTTGCTGCGGCAAGCCTTTTTCTTTTTATGAGACTCCTTTCATGACTGAGCCACTGCGCATCGTTTTTGCCGGCACCCCGGAATTCGCCGCCGAACATCTCAAGGCCCTGCTGAACAGCCCTTACGAGATCGTTGCGGTCTACACCCAACCGGATCGTCCGGCCGGTCGTGGGCAAAAACTGATGCCGAGCCCGGTTAAGCAGTTGGCGCAGGAAAATAATATCCAGGTGTTGCAGCCGCCGACCCTGCGCAACGCTGAGGCTCAGGCTGAACTCGCCGCACTGAAGCCGGACTTGATGGTGGTGGTCGCCTACGGCCTGATCCTGCCGCAAGCCGTGCTGGATATTCCGCGCTTGGGCTGCATCAACAGCCACGCTTCGCTGCTGCCACGCTGGCGCGGTGCGGCGCCGATCCAGCGCGCCGTGGAACACGGTGATGCCGAAAGCGGCGTGACCGTGATGCGCATGGAAGCGGGCCTCGACACCGGACCGATGCTGCTCAAGGTCGTGACCCCGATCAGCGCCAACGACACCGGCGGCACGCTGCACGACCGCCTCGCCGAAATGGGTCCGCCCGCCGTGGTCCAGGCAATTGCCGGTCTGGCCGCCGGAACCCTCGAAGGCGAAGTGCAGAACGACGAGCTCGCCACCTACGCCCACAAACTGAACAAAGACGAAGCGCGCCTCGACTGGAGCCGTCCGGCGGTCGAACTGGAGCGTCTGGTGCGTGCTTTCAACCCATGGCCGATCACCCACAGCACCCTCAATGGCGAAGCGCTGAAGGTATTGGCCGCCACGCTGGCTGACGGCAATGGCGCACCGGGTGAAATCCTCAGCGCCAGCAAGGACGGCCTGATCGTCGCCTGCGGTGAGCAGGCACTGTGCCTGACCCGCCTGCAACTGCCCGGCGGCAAGGCGCTGAACTTCGCCGATCTGTTCAACAGCCGCCGCGAGAAATTTGCCGTCGGCACTGTGTTGGGTGCAGCGGTGGACGCGCAATGAACCCGCGTCTGGCCGCCGCCAAGGCACTCGCCGCCGTGCTCAGTGGCAAGGCATCGCTGAACAGCTCCCTGCCGACGCAACTGGATAAGGTCGAAGACCGTGATCGCGGTTTCACCCAGGATCTGGCGTTCGGCACCGCGCGCTGGCAGCCACGGCTGTCGGCACTGGCGGAAAAACTTTTGCAGAAACCGTTCAAGGCTGCCGACGCCGATGTCGAGGCGTTGCTGCTGGTCGGTCTCTATCAACTGCTCTACACCCGCGTGCCGCCGCACGCGGCCATCGGCGAAACCGTCGGTTGCGCCGACAAGCTGAAAAAGCCGTGGGCCAAGGGGTTGCTCAATGCCGTGCTGCGCAACGCCCAGCGCGAAAGCGAGACGATTTTCGCCGAGCTTGAGCGCGATCCGGTGGTGCGCACCGCCCACCCGCGCTGGCTGCAAAAATCCCTGAAAGCCTTCTGGCCTGAGCAGTGGGAAGCGATCTGCGCGGCGAATAACGCGCATCCACCGATGATCCTGCGGGTCAACCGCCGGCATCACAGCCGCGACGCCTACCTCGGCTTGCTGACTGAAGCGGGTATCGTTGCGGCGCCATGCGTTTACAGCCGCGACGGCATCGTCCTCGAAGCCGCCACCGACGTGCGCAGCCTGCCGGGTTTTGCCGAAGGCTGGATCAGCGTGCAGGACGAAGCGGCGCAATTGGCCGCCGATCTGCTCGATCTCGCCCCCGGCCAGCGCGTACTCGACGCTTGCTGCGCTCCGGGTGGCAAGACCTGCCACATCCTCGAAGCCGAATCGGCGCTGGCCGGCGTGGTGGCCGTGGATCTGGAAGCCAAGCGTCTGGTGCGCGTAAAGGAGAACCTTGAGCGGCTGGGCCTGAGCGCCGAGCTGATTGCCGCCGACGGTCGCGACACCGCCGCGTGGTGGGACGGCAAACCGTTCCAGCGCATCCTGCTCGACGCGCCATGCTCGGCCACCGGGGTGATCCGCCGCCACCCGGACATCAAGCTGACCCGTCAGCCGGAAGACATCGTTGCCCTCGCGCAGCTGCAAGGCGAGCTGCTCGACGCCCTGTGGAAAACCCTCGAAGTCGGCGGCATGCTGCTCTACGCCACTTGCTCGACCTTGCCAACCGAGAACACCGACGTCATCGCCGCGTTTCTCGAGCGCACGCCGGGTGCCCGCGAACTGGATCTGGCGACCACCGCCGGGATCAAACAGCCCCACGGTCGCCAATTGCTGGCCCAGCAGGGCGGGCATGACGGGTTCTACTACGCCAAGCTGATCAAGATCGCTGCCGCGCGCGGCTAAACGGATTCAACGGAGTGACTGGATGAAAATCATCATCCTCGGCGCGGGGCAGGTCGGCGGTTCGCTGGCCGAACACCTGGCGAGCGAAGCCAACGACATCACCGTGGTCGATACCGACGGCGAACGCCTGCGCGACCTCGGCGACCGTCTCGACATCCGCACCATTCAGGGCCGCGGCTCGCTGCCGTCGGTATTGCGTCAGGCCGGCGCCGACGATGCCGATATGCTCGTGGCGGTGACCAACAGCGACGAAACCAACATGGTCGCCTGCCAGGTCGCGCACACGCTGTTCCACACCCCGACCAAGATCGCCCGGGTGCGCGAAGCGTCCTACCTCAATCGCGAAGAACAGCTGTTCCAGAATGAAGCGATTCCGGTCGACGTGCTGATCAGCCCCGAGCAAGTGGTGACCAACTACATCAAGCGCCTGATCCAGCATCCGGGCGCGCTGCAAGTGATCGATTTCGCCGAAGGCCAGGCGCAACTGGTGGCGGTGCGCGCCTATTACGGCGGACCGCTGGTGGGCCAGCAACTGCGCCAGTTGCGCGAGCACATGCCGAATGTCGAGACGCGTGTCGCGGCTATTTTCCGCCGTGACCGACCGATCCTGCCTCAGGGCGATACGGTGATCGAGGCCGATGACGAAGTTTTCTTCATCGCCGCCCGTGAGAATATTCGCGCGGTGATGAGCGAAATGCGCCGTCTCGACGAAACCTACAAGCGCATCGTGATTGCCGGTGGCGGGCAGATCGGCGAGCGTCTGGCCGAGGCCATCGAAAGCCGCTACCAAGTGAAGATCATCGAGATGAACCCGGCACGCTGCCGCTATCTCTCCGACACCCTCGACAGCACCGTGGTGCTGCAGGGCAGTGCGTCGGACCGTGATCTGCTGCTGGAGGAGAACATTGCAGACGCCGACATCTTCCTGGCGCTGACCAACGATGACGAAGCCAACATCATGTCGTCGCTGCTGGCCAAACGGCTGGGGGCGAAGAAGGTGATGACGATCATCAACAACCCGGCGTACGTCGACCTGATTCAGGGGGGCGACATCGACATCGCCATCAGTCCGCAACTGGCGACCATCGGCACTTTGCTCGCTCACGTACGGCGTGGCGATATCGTCAGCGTGCACTCACTGCGTCGGGGTGCGGCGGAAGCCATCGAGGCGATTGCCCACGGCGATGCGAAGTCGAGCAAGGTCATCGGCCGGCCGATCGAGAAAATCGGCCTGCCGCCGGGCAGCACAATCGGTGCGATCATCCGCAACGAAGAAGTGATCATCGCCCACGACGATACGGTGATCGAAACGGGTGACCATGTGATTCTGTTCCTTGTGGATAAAAAGCATATCCGCGATGTGGAGAAGCTGTTTCATGTGGGTCTGAGCTTCTTCTGATCCTGAATGAGCGGTGCCTTCATTGGCCCCATCGCTGGCAAGCCAGCTCCCACGGGTTTTTCGGTTGTTCACAAATGTGATGTGCACCCGAGATCCTTGTGGGAGCTGGCTTGCCAGCGATGGCGGCACCGCAGATCTTTCTGAAGCACTAGAAAAGGACTCCACCCATGCTCGAATCCCTGGAAAAAATGCTCGCCAAGGGTGTGGATAACTCATTGCTGCGCTTCGGCCTGGGCAAGGGTTATCTGGATCTGGGGGAGAACGCCAAGGCTGCCGAACATTTTCAGCGCTGCGTCGGCTTCGATCCGAAGTACTCGGCGGCGTGGAAGCTATTGGGCAAGGCTCAGCTCGCACTGGGCGAGCACGCCGCCGCGCGGCAGGCGTGGGAGCAAGGTCTGGAAGCCGCCCGCGCCCATGGCGACAAGCAGGCGGAGAAGGAAATGACCGTGTTTCTGAAGAAGCTCGACCGCCAGGCGCAATAAGCTAGAGATAGCGCAGGCCGATGCCCTCGGCATCCACCGTGACCACTTCCATTCGCACCCGTGGCGCGCCGGTGGGTAAACCCTGCACCTGACCATAAACCACCGCGCCTTTGGGCAACGAAGCCAGGCCTGGATGCTGGACATACACGCCGGTGGCCGACAGATTGCGCGTCTGCCCCAGGCACTCACCGAAGCTGTCGTGGGTGATCTTGATGCGGAAGGATTTGCGTTGTTCGGACATCTTTATGCGCCCTTGTATGAACGAGGCTGTGGATAAGCCGCAGAAGCTGGATCAAAAGATCGCAGCCTGCGGCAGCTCCTGCAGGTTATCCACAGAGTGTGCCAACTTGCTCAGTACCAGCGCGCTTCGCCCGGCGGGCGTTTCTTGAAGCGCTTCATGCTCCACATGTACTGGCTCGGATACGCCGCGACATAGCGCTCGACCACTTTGCTCATGGCCGCACAGGACTCCTCGGTATCGGTGCTGTACATGGCTTCGGGCGCCGCCTCGAGGATCACTTTGTAGCCGGAACCGTCCGGCAGACGCAGGGCATGCAGGAACACGCCGACCGCTTTGCCGCCGGCGAGCATGTTCGGCACGAATTTGCTGGTCAGCGCCTGGGTGGCGAAGAACGGCACGAAAATCCCGGCGGACTCGGCCGGTTCCGGGTCAGCCGGAATGCCCACTGCACCACCTTTGCGCACTTCCTTGATCACGCTGAGGATGCCTTCCTTGGTGGAAGCAGCGACTTTGTTGCCCAGTTGCACGCGTTGCTTGCGCAGCAATTCATCCACCGCCTTGAGCTTTGGCGGGCGGTAGAAAATGATCGGTTTGCACTGGCTGCAATAGAAGTGGTTGAGCACTTCCCAGTTGCCCAGATGGCTGGTGATGCCGACCACGCCTTTGCCCGAGGCCAGCGCCTCCTTGAGGATGTCGAGGCCCTCAACTTCGCGCACCAGATCGATCGAACGCTGAGCCGGCCAGATCCAGGCGCAGGCGCTTTCGGTCAGGGATTTGCCGATGTCTTTCAGGCTCTGGCCGACCAGGCGCTCGCGCTCGGCCGGGTCCATCTGTGGAAAACATTTGGAAAGGTTGATCCGCACCACGTCGCGGGAACGGTTGGGGGTTTTCCACATGATCCAGCCGATCGCCGAACCCACGGCCTGCACGGCCCGCCATGGCAGCAGGGCAAACAGCCGCAGAGCGCCTACCAGCAAGGCGCCTTTAAACTTTTCCACAGGTCACTCCTGATTTTGTGCTGTGCGCGAGGCGGCCATTCTAACCGCCGTTGACCAGCTGCGCGTAGCGGTCACAGTCCTGAGTGTGATCCATGACCATGCCCGAAGCCTGCATCAGTGCGTAGCAAATGGTTGGGCCAACGAAGGTGAAGCCGGCCTTTTTCAGGGCCTTGCTCATGGCCAGCGCTTCGGGCGTGATCGCCGGGACTTCGCTGCGATCCTTGAAATGATTGATGATCGGGCGGTCGCCGACAAACGACCAGAGAAAGGCCACCGGGTCTTCCAGCGCCAGCCAGGCCTGGGCATTGCGCCGGGCGGCATTGAGTTTGAGGCGGTTGCGGATGATCCCCGGATCGAGCATCAATTCAGCGATTTCGGCGTCGCTCATCTGCGCCACACGCTGCACGTCGAAGCCGTACAACACCTCGCGGTAGCGCTCGCGTTTGCGCAGTACGGTGATCCACGACAGGCCAGCCTGGAACCCTTCGAGCAAAAGCAACTCGAACAAACCCTGCGCATCGCGTAGCGGCGTGCCCCACTCCTGATCGTGATAAGCCATGTACAGTGGATCTTCGGTACACCAAAAGCAGCGTGGCATAAGGCTCCAGGGGGTGGAGGTGCGACTGAATCGGGTATACTCCCGCTCTTTAAATCGCAGCCCAAGAAACAGGTGAATTTCGTGAGCCAGCCTACGCCAGCCGTGCGTACCTTCCAAGACTTGATCCTCGCGCTCCAGCAATACTGGGCCGAGCAAGGTTGTGTGGTACTTCAGCCCTACGATATGGAAGTAGGCGCCGGCACTTTCCACACCGCGACCTTCCTGCGCGCCATCGGCCCGGAAACCTGGAACGCCGCGTACGTGCAGCCAAGCCGCCGTCCGACTGACGGCCGCTACGGGGAAAACCCGAACCGTCTGCAGCACTACTATCAGTTCCAGGTGGTCCTGAAGCCGAACCCGGACAATTTCCAGGAACTGTACCTGGGCTCGCTCAAGCATGTCGGCCTGGACCCGCTGGTCCACGACATTCGCTTCGTCGAAGACAACTGGGAATCGCCGACCCTCGGCGCCTGGGGTCTGGGCTGGGAAGTCTGGCTCAACGGCATGGAAGTGACTCAGTTCACTTACTTCCAGCAGGCTGGCGGCATCGAGTGCTACCCGGTGACCGGCGAGATCACTTACGGTCTGGAACGTCTGGCCATGTACCTGCAGGGCGTGGATTCGGTCTACGACCTGGTCTGGGCTGACGGTCCGTTCGGCAAAGTGACCTACGGCGACGTGTTCCACCAGAACGAAGTGGAGCAGTCCACCTACAACTTCGAACACGCCAACGTCGACAAACTGTTCGAACTGTTCGACTTCTATGAAAGCGAAGCCAAGCGCCTGATCGAACTCGACCAGCCGCTGCCGTTGCCAAGCTACGAAATGGTCCTGAAGGCCTCGCACACCTTCAACCTGCTGGATGCGCGCCGGGCGATCTCGGTGACCGCGCGTCAGCAATATATTCTGCGCGTTCGCACCCTGGCGCGTTCCGTTGCGCAAGCCTACCTGCTGGCGCGCGCCAAGCTGGGCTTCCCGATGGCGACCCCGGACCTGCGTGACGAAGTACTGGCCAAGCTGGAGGCTGCACAATGAGTGCTCAAGATTTTCTGGTTGAACTGGGCACCGAAGAACTGCCGCCAAAAGCCCTGAACACCCTGGCTGAAGCGTTCCTCGCCGGTATCGACAAGGGCCTGCAAGCTGCCGGCCTGAGCTACGAAAGCAAAACCGTCTACGCCGCGCCGCGTCGCCTGGCCGTGCTGATCACGGCACTGGCCACCCAGCAGCCGGATCGCAGCATCAACCTCGACGGCCCGCCACGTCAGGCCGCTTTCGACGCTGAAGGCAACCCGACTCAGGCCGCCCTGGGCTTCGCCAAGAAGTGCGGCGTCGAGCTGAGCGAAATCGACCAGAGCGGTCCGAAACTGCGCTACAGCCAGAACATCGCCGGCAAGCCGACCGCGAGCCTGCTGCCGACCATCGTCGAAGATTCGCTGAACGACCTGCCGATCCCGAAACGCATGCGTTGGGGAGCGCGCAAGGAAGAGTTCGTGCGTCCGACCCAGTGGCTGGTGATGCTGCTCGGTGACCAGGTCATCGACTGCACCATCCTTGCGCAGAAAGCGGGCCGCGACTCCCGTGGTCACCGTTTCCACCATCCACAAAACGTGCGCATCGGTTCGCCGTCGAGCTACCTGGCCGACCTGCGTGCTGCTTATGTATTGGCCGACGCCAACGAGCGTCGCGAGATCATCAGCAAGCGTACCGAAGAACTGGCGACCCGTCAGGAAGGCACGGCAATCGTGCCGCCGGCGCTGCTCGACGAAGTGACCGCGCTGGTTGAATGGCCGGTGCCGCTGGTGTGCTCGTTCGAGGAACGTTTCCTCGACGTGCCGCAGGAAGCACTGATCACCACCATGCAGGACAACCAGAAGTACTTCTGCCTGCTGGATGCCGAGGGCAAGTTGCTGCCGCGTTTCATCACCGTGGCGAACATCGAATCCAAAGACCCGCAGCAGATCATCGCCGGTAACGAGAAAGTGGTGCGCCCACGTCTGACCGACGCCGAGTTCTTCTTCAAGCAAGACAAGAAGCAGAAACTCGAAGATTTCAACCTGCGCCTGCAGAACGTGGTGTTCCAGGAAAAACTCGGCAGCGTCTACGACAAGGCCGAGCGCGTTTCGAAACTGGCGGCATACATTGCCGCGCGCATCGGCGGCAACGCTTCGTGGGCGGCCCGTGCCGGCCTGCTGTCGAAGTGCGACCTGGCCACCGAAATGGTCGGCGAGTTCCCGGAGATGCAAGGTGTCGCCGGTTACTACTACGCGCTCAATGACGGCGAGCCGGAAGACGTCGCACTGGCGCTGAACGAGCAGTACATGCCACGCGGTGCCGGTGCTGAACTGCCGGCGACCCTGACCGGTGCGGCAGTGGCCATCGCCGACAAGCTAGACACCCTGGTCGGCATCTTCGGCATCGGCATGTTGCCGACCGGCAGCAAAGACCCGTATGCCCTGCGCCGTGCGGCGCTGGGTGTGCTGCGCATCCTGATCGAGAAACAACTGGATCTGGACTTGAACGACGCCGTGGCCTTCGCCGTGACTGCGTTCGGCGCCAAGGTCAAGGCTGCCGGCCTGGCCGATTCGGTGCTGGAGTTCATCTTCGACCGTCTGCGGGCGCGTTATGAAGACGAAGGCGTCGATGTCGCCACTTACCTGTCGGTCCGTGCCCTGAAGCCAGGTTCGGCGCTGGACTTCGACCAGCGTGTGCAAGCGGTTCAGGCCTTCCGCAAACTGCCGGAAGCGGCAGCGCTGGCGGCGGTCAACAAGCGTGTATCGAACCTGTTGAGCAAGGTTGAAGGCTCGGTGCCGACCGTGGTCGAGGCCAAATACTTCGACAACGCCAACGAGTTCTCGCTGTATTCGGCGATCCAGCAAGCGGATCAGGCAGTGCAGCCAATGGCCGCAGCGCGTCAGTACAACGAATCGCTGGCGCGTCTGGCGGCATTGCGCGAGCCGGTGGATGCGTTCTTCGATGCCGTCATGGTCAATGCCGAAGACGCCAAGGTCCGGGCCAACCGCTACGCGCTGCTGGCGCGTCTGCGTGGCCTGTTCCTCGGGGTTGCCGACATTTCGCTGCTGGGTTGAGGGACTGCTGTTGAAACTGCTGATTCTCGATCGGGACGGAGTGATCAATTACGACTCCGACGCTTACATCAAGTCGGTGGAGGAGTGGATTCCACTGCCCGGCTCGATCGAGGCGATTGCGCAGTTGAGCAAGGCCGGCTGGACGGTGGCGGTGGCCACCAACCAGTCGGGCATTGCTCGCGGCTATTACGACCTTGCCACCCTCGACGCCATGCACGCGCGCCTGCGCACGCTCGTGGCAGAGCAGGGCGGTGAAGTCGGGCTGATCGTGTACTGCCCGCATGGTCCGGACGAGGGTTGCGATTGCCGCAAGCCGAAGCCGGGGATGTTGCAAACCATCGCGGCGCATTACAACGTGGCGCTGACGAATGTCTGGTTCGTCGGCGACAGCCTTGGTGACCTGGAGGCCGCCAAAGCCGTCGATTCACAGCCCGTTTTGGTAAAGACCGGGAAAGGCGAAAAAACTCTGGGCAAGACCCTTCCGGTCGGCACCCTGATTTTTGACGATCTGGCGGCGATTGCCGCAGAACTTATCCACAACTAGAGTGCTTCTGAAGTTCCTGACCAGGGATTGATCGGGAGTGCGCTTGAACAGTCGGGCATCGCCCGTAACGGTAAACGTCGCCATGTCGATACTGCAGGCCATCAGAATTTTTCTCTTTTACCTGCTGCTGGGCACCACTGCCTTGCTGTGGTGCAGCCTGAGCTTTTTTATCGCGCCCTTTCTGCCGTTCAAGGCGCGTTATCGTTTTATCAACGTGTACTGGTGCCGTTGCGCCTTGTGGTTGACCAAGGTGTTTCTCGGCATTCGTTACGAGATCAAAGGTGCGGAAAACGTGCCGGATCGGCCCTGCGTGATTCAGTCGAACCACCAGAGCACCTGGGAGACGTTCTTTCTCTCCGCTTATTTCTCGCCCTTGAGCCAGGTGCTCAAGCGTGAATTGCTGTACGTGCCGTTCTTCGGCTGGGCCATGGCCATGCTGCGGCCGATCGCGATTGACCGCGACAACCCGAAAGCCGCACTCAAGCAAGTCGCAGCCAAAGGCGATGAGCTGCTCAAGGACAACGTCTGGGTATTGATCTTTCCGGAAGGCACCCGCGTTCCCCACGGCACTATTGGCAAGTTCTCGCGCAGTGGCAGCGCCTTGGCGGTGAATGCGGCGCTTCCGGTCCTGCCGATTGCACACAATGCCGGCAAGTTCTGGCCAAAAATCGGCTGGGGCAAGACGCCGGGTGTGATCACCGTGGTCATCGGTCAGCCGATGTACGCCGAAGGCACTGGACCTCGCGCCATTGCCGATCTGAACGACCGGGTACAGGCCTGGAATGAACAGACTCAGCGCGAAATGGGTTCGCTGCCACCGGCGCCGCAGGCACCTGCCGCGAATGATCAGGTAGCTGTCTGAAATTTGTGGATAACCTGTGTACGGTTTTGTAGAAAAAGCCTGAATATGAAATTAACTTATTGATTTACTTATATATTTCTCAAGCTCATAAAACACCATAAAAGGTGCATAAGTTTTTTTCGGAAGTAAAGAAACCGGCTGATATAGCCGGTTTTTTTGTGCCTGTTCACTCGGCCATCAACGGTAGCTGCAGCCGGAACGTAGTGCCTTGATCGACGATGCTATGGCACTCGATGCGACCGCCATGATGATCAATCACTGCCTTGACCATCGACAGCCCCAGACCGATACCATCAATTCCCTGCGCCGATGAAAATCGTCGGTATTGAGTGAACAGATCCGGCAGTTCCTCGGCGGCAATGCCTTTGCCCTGATCAGTCAATTCACAGCACAGCCACTCGCCTTGGCAACTGACGCTCAACTGAATCGTGGCGCCTGGCGGGCTGTACTTGATGGCGTTTTCCAACAGGTTGAACAAGGCCCGGGTCAACAGGCCTTGATCCGCGCTGATCAGGCGTTCCTGGGATTGCTCATCCATCGCGTGCAACAGTTTGATGCTTTTCTGCTGAGCAATGGGCAGCGCCTGATCCAGCACGTCCAGCACCAGCATCGCGAACAGACTGGGTTGAAACTGGTAAGCCTCGGATTCCGCACGGGCCAGCAACACGAAACCATCGGTCAATTCCAACGCGCGGCGTACCTGGCGCTCGATCTGTTCGAACAGCGGTGAGTCCGCTCCGGCTTGATGGCGATGCACATCGAGCAGGGCCAAAATCGCTGAATGTGGGGCGCGCAGGTCGTGGGAAAGAAACCGCAACAAGACCCCACGCTGCTCTTCGGCGGCGCGTTCGGCACTCAGGTCGGTGAGGCTCAGCAGCCAGCCGATGGGGGTATCGCCATCCACCGGCAGCAAAGCCGCCCGTTCCAGACGCAAGCTGCGTTCCTTGTGATCGCGAAACTCCAGCAGCGCCAGGGTGGAAAGCGCCGGACGCGGTTCTGTGGACAACTCCGGATAACCGAGGCGGGCCAGTTGCTCGAGGACGTCGTCGCCAACCAGCGGGTGATCAAACAATACCCGCGCCTTGCGATTGCCGAGCAGAATCTGCCCCTTGGGATCGCTGATCAGCGTCGCCACCGGCAGGTACTCCAGACCGTCGGCAATGAAGCGCCGGGTATCGCGCGTGCGGCTCATGGCTTGCTCCAGCGCCATGATCTGGCCCTGCAGCTGGTCAGCGCTGGTGAATTGCGCGCGGCGCCGTTCCGGGAATACTTTCGGCTCGCGGTCCAGCCGTGCCAGCTCCCAGCCAAAGTACGTCAGCACCACGCTCAGGCGCCGCCAGTTCCAGACCAGGTAGCCGAACAATATGCCGAGCGCTGCCGGCGTCGGTGACCACCAGTGACGAACTTCCGCTAGTGCGGCGCTGGTGAGCAACACACCCGCCACCCCACCCAGCGTTACCCAGATCGCCCAGCGCGGACGCCACGGCAGCAAACCGAGGACAACCGCCACCCATCCCGCCGAAAGCAACGCGCTCCAAACCGGTGACGCATCGTGCAGATTAATCTGCGCGCGATACGACAACAGGGCAGTCAGCGGCAACAGCACTAGACTTATCCACAACCACTCACGCACCAATCGCCGAAACAGGCGCTGAACCTGACTCGGCTCGCGGCTTTCACGCCGACGCGGGCTAATCATGACAAACAGGGCAGGGGACAGTGAATGGTTTCATGGGCCACAGGTCTGAGGATGTAGATCCGAAGAATCATAGCGGACGTCGACCGATGGTGAACGGCTTACTTTTATTGCTCAGGCCGAGCCGTTAACGTGGCCGGCCACTGCCCAAGCAACAAGGAACCCACGCGTATGCGCGTTGCGATACTGGATGATGAACCCGCCGAACTGCGTCGGGTCGAGCAAACCCTGCAGCAGATGGCTGCAGTGGGAGAGCAGCCTTGGTCGCTGCACAGCTTTGAACGGGGTGAGGACCTGTTGCGCCAGTTGCGTCGGGACACCTTCGACTTGCTGATCCTCGACTGGCAACTGCCCGACATCACTGGCCTGGCGCTGCTGCGCTGGACCCGCGAACACATGGAGTCGCCGCCCGCCGCGATCATGCTGACCAGCCGCGACGGCGAAAGCGATATCGTCCAGGCGCTGAACGCCGGTGCCGACGATTACGTCAGCAAGCCTTTCCGCCCCAACGAGCTGAAAGCCCGAGTCGCCGCCGTCCTGCGCCGGCACAGCCAGCCACGCAGCAGTGCTGGCGAAGTCCTGACCTTCTATGACCTGACCTTCGACGATGCCGAACTGAGTGTCACCCGCGAGGGAAAGTCAGTCGTCATGACCGAACGTGAGTACCGCCTGGCGCGGTGCCTGTTCAGTAACCTGGGTCGGCCGTTATCGCGGGAGTATCTGTACGAACGCTTCTGGCCGCATGAAGAAGTCGCGTCATCACGGCCGCTGGATACGCACATCTATCGCCTGCGCAACAAGCTGGGGCTGACGGCAGATCGAGGTTGGCAGTTGCTGACGATTTATGGGTATGGGTATCGGTTGGAGAGTGTGACGGTTGCATCCGAGTAAAAATCAAAAGATCGGACCGCGTTCGGACGATCTTTTGATCGGCCAATAAAAAGGCCAACGCATGAGCGTTGGCCTTTTTGTTTGACGCCAACCGGGATCAGAAATCCAGGTTGGATACCGCCAACGCATTGCTTTCGATGAAGTCACGGCGAGGTTCGACCGCATCACCCATCAGGGTGTTGAAGATCTGGTCTGCGCCAATGGCGTCTTCGATGGTGACTTTCAGCATGCGGCGCACGCTTGGGTCCATGGTGGTTTCCCACAGCTGATCCGGGTTCATTTCGCCCAGACCTTTGTAGCGCTGGATGGTGTGGCGCTTGGTGCTTTCGGCCATCAGCCAGTCGAGGGCTTCCTTGAACTCGGTGACCGCTTTCTTGCGCTCGCCGCGCTGGATGTACGCGCCTTCGTCGAGCAGGGTGCTCAGTTGAGCGCCGAGGGTGACGACGGTCTTGTAGTCGTTGCTGCCGAAAAAGTCGCGGTTGAAGGTGACGTAGTTCGACAGACCGTGGGAGATCAGCTCGACCTCCGGCAGCCACACGCCACGTTCACGGTCTTCACGCAGGCTGGCCTTGTAGACCAGGCCCGACTTCTCGACGGTGCGTAGACGCACTTCGTACTGGGCCAGCCAGTCTTGCATCTTGGCGTGGTCGCCGAGCATTTCCAGGCTCACGGCCGGCAGGTAGATGAAGTGCTCGGTCAGCTCCTGCGGGTACAGGCGCGACAGACGCTTGAGGGTTTTCATCACCATGCGGAAGTCGTTCACCAGACGCTCGAGCGCTTCACCGGAAATGCCCGGGGCCTCTTCGTTCAGGTGCAGGCTTGCATCTTCCAGGGCCGACTGCGTCATGTACTCTTCCATGGCGTCGTCGTCTTTGATGTATTGCTCTTGCTTGCCTTTCTTGACCTTGTACAGCGGCGGCTGGGCGATGTAGATGTAACCGCGCTCGATCAGCTCCGGCAACTGACGGAAGAAGAAAGTCAGCAGCAGGGTACGGATGTGCGAACCGTCGACGTCAGCATCGGTCATGATGATGATGTTGTGATAGCGCAGCTTGTCGATGTTGTACTCTTCGCGACCGATGCCGCAGCCCAGTGCGGTGATCAGGGTGCCCACTTCCTGGGACGAGATCATCTTGTCGAAGCGTGCTTTCTCGACGTTGAGGATCTTGCCCTTCAGCGGCAGGATCGCCTGGGTCTTGCGGTTACGTCCCTGCTTGGCAGAGCCGCCCGCGGAGTCACCTTCCACGAGGTACAGTTCGGACAGCGCCGGGTCTTTTTCCTGGCAGTCAGCGAGCTTGCCCGGCAGGCCGGCGATGTCCAGCGCGCCTTTGCGGCGGGTCATCTCACGGGCCTTGCGCGCCGCTTCACGGGCACGCGCCGCGTCGATCATCTTGCCGACGACCAGCTTGGCTTCGTTAGGGTTTTCCAGCAGGAAGTCGGAGAAGTACTTGCCCATCTCCTGCTCGACCGCGGTCTTCACTTCGGAAGACACCAGCTTGTCTTTGGTTTGCGAGCTGAACTTCGGATCCGGCACTTTCACCGAGATGATCGCGGTCAGGCCTTCACGGGCATCGTCACCGGTGGTGGCGACTTTGTGCTTCTTCGCCAGACCTTCCTGCTCGATGTAGTTGTTCAGGTTACGCGTCAGTGCGGAACGGAAACCCACCAGGTGAGTACCGCCATCGCGCTGTGGAATATTGTTGGTGAAGCACAACAGGTTCTCGTTGAAGCTGTCGTTCCACTGCAGAGCGATTTCCACGCCAATGCCGTCTTCACGCTGGATGTTGAAGTGGAACACCTGATTGACCGCAGTCTTGTTGGTGTTCAGGTATTCAACGAACGCACGCAGGCCGCCTTCGTACTTGAACAGCTCTTCCTTGCCGCTGCGCTCATCCTTGAGGACGATGCCGACACCGGAGTTGAGGAAGGACAGTTCACGAATGCGCTTGGCCAGGATGTCCCAGCTGAAGTGAATGTTCTTGAAGGTTTCGCTGGACGCCTTGAAGTGGATCTGGGTGCCGGTGGTTTCGCTGTCGCCAACGATCGCCATCGGTGCCTGAGGCACGCCGTGAACGTAGGTCTGTTCCCAGATCTTGCCGCTGCGGCGTACGGTCAGTACCAGCTCTTCGGAAAGGGCGTTCACGACCGACACACCTACACCGTGCAGACCGCCGGAGACCTTGTAGGAGTTATCGTCGAACTTACCGCCAGCGTGGAGGACGGTCATGATGACCTCGGCGGCGGAAACGCCTTCCTCTTTGTGCACGTCTACCGGGATGCCACGGCCGTTGTCTTTGACGGTGATGGACTCATCCGGGTGGATGATGATGCTGATGTCGTCGCAGTGGCCGGCGAGGGCTTCGTCGATCGAGTTGTCGACCACCTCGAACACCATGTGGTGCAGACCGCTGCCATCGTCGGTGTCACCAATGTACATACCGGGACGTTTGCGTACGGCATCCAGGCCTTTCAGCACTTTAATGCTCGTTGAGTCGTACGTATTTTCTTCGCTCAATGCCTTCACTCCCGATGGTCGTGGGTCTGGGTGATACGGCCCTGTTCCACGTGGAACAGAGCGACTGGCGTTTCCGTCTGCCAGCCTTCCCTCAATAATTCGTGATCTACACAGGTGATGAAAACCTGGCAGCGTAAGTCTTCCAGCAAGCGGCACAGCGCGCGACGGTGGCTCTCGTCCAGCTCGGACGGCAAGTCATCCACCAGATAAATACACTGGCCGCGTCGGGCCTGGCTCACCAGATGCCCCTGGGCAATTCGCAAGGCACAAACCACCAGCTTCTGCTGACCCCGGGACAAGATGTCCGCGGCATTGTGTGCGCCCAATCTAAGACGCAAATCAGCCCGTTGCGGTCCGGCCTGGGTATGACCCATTTGCTGGTCCCGTTGCACGGAGCCAGCCAGTACGGCACTCAATTCCCGGTCCTTGTCCCAGCCTCGGTAATAGCTGAGCGTCAAACCTTCAAGCTCAACCAGTTCGCTCAAGGTTTGTTCAAAGACTGGTTTCAAGGCTTTGATGTAAGCGCGGCGGTATTCATCGATTTCAGCGCTGGCCTGGCACAGTTCCCTGTCCCAAACCGCTTGCGAAACGGCGTCAAGTGTACCATGCCGCAGCCAGGAGTTTCTCTGGCGCAAGGCCTTCTGCAAACGCTGCCAGGTCGCCATGAAACGCGGCTCGACATGAAACACACCCCAATCCAGAAACTGCCGGCGAATCTTCGGCGCACCTTCGAGCAGCCGGAAGCTATCGGGGTTGATCAACTGCAGTGGCAGGATCTCGGCCAATTGCGCAGCGCTGCGGGCGTTCTGCCCGTCGATGCGAATCTGAAACTCACCCTGACGGTCGCGAGATATGCCCAACGCACTGTGGCCACCCTCGGCCAACTCGACCTGACCGAACACCGTGCAGGCGAGTTGCTCGTACTGGATGACCGGCAACAGCCGCGTGCTACGAAACGAACGGGCAAGCCCCAGCAGATGAATGGCTTCCAGAACACTGGTTTTGCCGCTGCCGTTGGCGCCGTAAAGAATGTTGATGCGGGGGGAGGGGGAGAAGGTCACCGGGTGCAGATTGCGCACCGCGGTGACCGAAACACGACTTAACGACATCCAGGATCAGCTGATTACAGACGCATCGGCATGACAACATAAGCCGAGTCGTCATTGTCGGACTCTTGCACCAGCGCACTGCTGTTGGAGTCGGACAGGATCAGGCGAACCTGTTCGGTGGTCATCACGCCCAGCACGTCGAGCAGGTAGCTCACGTTGAAGCCGATTTCCAGCGAACCGCCGTTGTATTCAACGCCCACTTCTTCTTCCGCTTCTTCCTGCTCCGGGTTGTTGGCCTGGATCTTCAACTGACCGTTAGCCAGTTGCAGACGAATACCACGGTATTTCTCGTTGGACAGAATTGCGGTACGGCTGAAGGCTTCACGCAGTGCCTGACGATCGCCCAATACCAGCTTGTCGCCGCCCTTCGGCAGAACGCGCTCGTAATCCGGGAACTTGCCGTCGACCAGCTTCGAAGTGAAGGTGAATTCGCCGGTGGTGGCGCGGATGTGGTGCTGACCCAGAACGATGCTGACGTTGCCGTCCGGCTCGGTGAGCAGACGCGCCAGTTCGAGGATACCTTTGCGCGGCACGATCACCTGGTGGCGATCCGGCTGACCGATATCGGCCTGCATCGAGCACATCGCCAGACGGTGACCGTCGGTGGCCACAGCACGGATCACACCAGCCGAGACTTCCAGCAGCATGCCGTTGAGGTAGTAGCGCACGTCCTGCTGGGCCATGGCGAAGCTGGTGCGTTCGATCAAACGACGCAGTTTGCTCTGCTCCAGGCTGCAGGTCAGCGAACCCGGGCCTTCTTCAACCGTCGGGAAATCGTTGGCCGGCAGGGTCGACAGGGTGAAACGGCTACGGCCGGCCTTTACGACCAGTTTCTGCTCGTCGACCTTGATGTCGATCAGCGCGTCATTGGGCAGGCTCTTGCAGATGTCCATCAGCTTGCGCGCAGGCACGGTGATGGAACCGGTTTCGGCCGGCTCTTCGAGTTGCACGCGACCGACCAGCTCGACTTCCAGGTCGGTACCGGTCAGCGACAGTTGCTGGCCGTCGACGACCAACAGCACGTTGGACAGTACCGGCAAGGTCTGTCGGCGCTCGACGACGCCTGCGACCAGTTGCAGGGGTTTCAACAGGGCTTCGCGTTGAATGGTGAAATGCATGGTCTAGTCCCTTGCCTTAATAAGCTGCGCTGGTGTTCATCAAGTGGTCAGTGTACGCAGCAGGTTCTTGTAGTCCTCGCGGATGTCCGCGTCGGATTCCTTAAGTTCGTTGATCTTGCGGCAGGCGTGCAACACCGTCGTGTGGTCGCGACCACCAAACACATCGCCGATTTCCGGCAGGCTGTGGTTGGTCAGTTCCTTGGACAATGCCATGGCCACCTGACGCGGACGTGCCACCGAGCGCGAACGGCGCTTGGACAGCAGGTCGGAAATCTTGATCTTGTAGTACTCGGCGACGGTGCGCTGAATGTTATCCACAGAGACCAATTTGTCCTGCAGTGCCAACAAGTCCTTCAGGGATTCGCGAATCAACTCGATGGTGATGTCACGGCCCATGAAGTGCGAGTGAGCGATCACGCGTTTCAGCGCACCTTCCAGCTCGCGGACGTTGGAACGAATTCGCTGGGCAATGAAGAACGCCGCGTCGTGAGGCAACTCGACTTTGGCCTGATCAGCCTTCTTCATCAAGATCGCCACGCGGGTTTCCAGCTCCGGCGGCTCAACGGCAACCGTCAGGCCCCAGCCGAAGCGGGACTTGAGGCGCTCTTCAAGGCCTTCGATTTCTTTCGGGTAGCGGTCACTGGTGAGAATGACTTGCTGGCCACCTTCAAGCAGGGCGTTGAAGGTGTGGAAAAACTCTTCCTGGGAACGCTCTTTACGGGCGAAGAACTGAATATCGTCGATCAGCAGAGCGTCCACCGAACGGTAGAAGCGCTTGAATTCGTTGATCGCGTTCAGTTGCAGCGCCTTGACCATGTCGGCCACGAAACGCTCGGAATGCAGGTACACGACCTTGGCATTCGGGTTCTTCTTTAATAGATGGTTACCCACCGCGTGCATCAAGTGGGTTTTACCCAGGCCGACGCCGCCATACAGGAACAGCGGGTTGTAACCGTGCTTGGGATTGTCCGCCACCTGCCAGGCTGCCGCGCGGGCGAGCTGGTTGGACTTGCCCTCGACGAAATTCTCGAAGGTGAAGGTGCGGTTCAGGTAACTGGTGTGCTTGAGCGCGCCTTCCACCTGCACCGTGCGCTGTTCGGCGCGAACCGGGGCCTGTTGCGAGGCCGCACCGGCCATCGGGTCAAAGCTGTCGCGGGACGGCTCTTCACTGACTTCCTCGGTTTTCTGCGTCGAGCGCTTGGCCGGGGCTGCACTTGGAGCCGGGGCTGGCGCGCTGGCCGGCGCGGTATTGGCCTGCGCCTGGGACACCTGCGCAGCGGCCAACGGCGCATTAGGCGCGGCACGCGGTGCCGAGCTGCGTTTGCTGCCTATTAATAAGGAAAGCGCTGGCGCCATTCCGTTGCCGTGCTCATCCAGCAGTTCAAGGACGCGACCGAGGTACTTTTCGTTGACCCAGTCCAGCACAAAACGGTTCGGTGCGTAGACGCGCAACTCGTCGCCTTCGGCTTCGACCTGTAGTGGACGGATCCAGGTGTTGAATTGTTGGGCAGGCAGCTCTTCGCGCAAAAGCTCCACGCACTGCTGCCAAAGTTCCACTGACACGGATATCCCCTAAGTTGAAAGCCGGTGAGGCAAAAACAAGCGGCCATTGTAGCGGCGAGCCGTCCAGTTATCCACATGCAGGTTGTGTGGTGACCATGATTAATCAATGCGTTAACCGGTAAAAAGGCGACCAACGGTGTGTGCATAAGCTCTGTGGATAACCGCCTCTGAGGGCACTGGACAACTGGGGGTGGAACTCGGTGGATAACCAGCCTGTGGATAACAGGCCATTCCACACACAGGTTATCCGACAGCGCAGCACAGGCTGAACACGGTTTTCCACTGTAGTTGTCATTCTCTGTACATCAAGCTTTATAAGGGCTGAGCATGGTTATCCACAGAAGAGGGGCACCCTAGCTTTTACAAGCTTTACAGAAAAGCTTTAAATAATTCCCTTCTTTATTTTTATGTCTGGCAAACAGGATTTCGCTTCCGCAAGCTCCAGAGATCTATTTATAAGGAAACGCTGGTTGGAAATTGACCTGAGGGCTTGCTTTCTCTAGAATCCCCGGTCTCTTAAAACGGGGGCCATTCCGGCCCGTTGTGGACGAACCAGGTAACACGACATGAAACGTACTTTCCAACCAAGCACTATCAAACGCGCTCGTACCCACGGTTTCCGTGCTCGCATGGCTACCAAGAACGGTCGCGCTGTCCTGTCGCGTCGTCGCGCCAAAGGTCGTGCGCGTCTGGCAGTTTGATAATCCGGTACTGGAGGTGAGTCAGGACTTCAGTCGGGAAAAGCGTCTGCTTACCCCCCGGCATTTCAAGGCAGTCTTTGACTCCCCTACCGGCAAGGTTCCGGGGAAAAATCTCCTGCTCCTTGCGCGCAACAACGATCTTGATCACCCCCGTCTCGGGCTGGTTATCGGGAAAAAGAGCGTAAAGCTCTCCGTTGAGCGCAATCGCCTCAAACGTCTGATGCGCGAATCGTTCCGTCTGCACCAGGATTCTCTGGTCGGCTGGGACATCGTTATCGTCGCGCGCAAAGGTTTGGGCGACGTAGAAAACCCCGAATTGATTCAGCATTTCGGCAAACTCTGGAAGCGCCTGGCCCGTAACAAGCCAGTTTCAGCAGTCAAAACCGAAACTGTAGGGGTAGACAGTCCAGATGCGTAAACTGGCCCTCGTTCCGATCCAGTTTTATCGCTACGCCATTAGTCCTTTGATGGCCAATCACTGTCGTTTCTACCCCAGTTGTTCTTGCTACGCGTATGAAGCCATCGAAAATCATGGCCTTCTGCGCGGTGGCTGGCTGACCTTTCGTCGTTTAGGTCGCTGTCATCCGTGGAATCCCGGTGGTTATGACCCGGTTCCACCTATCCCTACCTCCCGTTCTTCTTCGATGGCCGAGTAATCATGGATATCAAACGCACGATCCTGATCGTCGCCCTGGCAATCGTGTCCTACGTCATGGTTCTTAAATGGAACCAGGATTATGGCCAGGCTGCCCTGCCGACTCAGAATGTTGCTACCAGTACGACTGCATCCGGTTTGCCGGACACCGTTCCTGGCAATAACGCTTCCGCCAGTGACGATATTCCGCGTGCCGCCAGCGATACCAGCGCACCTGTGGAAACGCCAGTCGCTGCCAGCAAGGATCTGATCCAGGTCAAAACCGACGTGCTCGATCTGGCGATCGATCCACAGGGCGGTGACGTTGCTCAACTGACTTTGCCACTGTATCCACGTCGTCAGGACCGTCCTGATGTGCCGTTTCAACTGTTCGACAACGGCGGCGAGCGTACTTATCTGGCACAAAGCGGCCTGATCGGCACCAACGGTCCGGACGCAAGCCCGGCCGGTCGTCCGGTTTACGCCTCGGAGAAGAAAAGTTATCAACTGGCTGACGGTCAGGATCAACTGGTTGTCGACCTGAAGTTCAGCAAGGACGGCGTCAATTACATCAAGCGTTTCACTCTGAAACGCGGCCTGTATGACGTGACCGTGACCTACCTTGTGGATAACCAGAGCGCTCAGCCTTGGTCGGGTTCGATGTTCGCCCAGCTGAAGCGCGATGCCAGTGCCGACCCTTCGTCGACCACTGCCACCGGCACTGCGACTTACCTGGGCGCTGCCCTGTGGACAAGTTCCGAGCCGTACAAGAAAGTGTCCATGAAAGACATGGACAAAGGTCAGCTGAAGGAAACCGTCACCGGTGGCTGGGTAGCTTGGCTGCAGCACTACTTCGTGACTGCGTGGGTTGCGCCGAAAGGCGAAAACAACATCGTTCAGACGCGTAAAGACAGCAAAGGCAACTACATCATCGGTTACACCGGTCCTTCGCTGACCGCTGCACCGGGTGCGAAAGTTGAAACCAGCGCCATTCTGTACGCCGGTCCGAAAAGCCAGGCCGTGCTGAAACAGTTGTCCCCAGGTCTGGAACTGACGGTCGACTACGGCATTCTGTGGTTCATCGCTCAACCGATCTTCTGGCTGCTGCAACACATTCACGCGATTGTGGGTAACTGGGGCTGGTCTATTATCTTCCTGACCATGCTGATCAAAGGGATCTTCTTCCCATTGTCGGCCGCCAGCTACAAATCCATGGCGCGCATGCGTGCCGTTGCGCCGAAACTGGCTGCATTGAAAGAGCAACATGGCGATGACCGGCAGAAAATGTCGCAAGCCATGATGGAGCTGTACAAGAAAGAGAAGATCAATCCGCTGGGCGGCTGCTTGCCGATCCTCGTGCAGATGCCGGTTTTCCTTTCGCTGTACTGGGTTCTGCTGGAAAGCGTGGAAATGCGCCAAGCGCCATTCATGCTGTGGATCACTGACCTGTCGATCAAGGATCCGTTCTTCATCCTGCCGATCATCATGGGCGCGACCATGTTCATTCAGCAGCGTCTGAACCCGACTCCACCGGATCCGATGCAGGCGAAGGTCATGAAAATGATGCCAATCATCTTCACCTTCTTCTTCCTGTGGTTCCCGGCTGGTCTGGTGCTGTACTGGGTTGTGAACAACTGCCTGTCGATTGCCCAACAGTGGTACATCACGCGTAAGATCGAAGCGGCGACGAAAAAAGCCGAGGCGTAACTTACTCTGTGGATAACACCACTCAAAACGCCCCCTAGTGGGGCGTTTTGCTATCTGCCACTTTTGTCTGGATTCCGGTTTATGAGCGCACCTCGTGAAACCATCGCCGCTGTCGCCACCGCTCAAGGTCGCGGCGGTGTCGGCATCGTCCGTATTTCCGGGCCGTTGGCCAGCGTCGCAGCCAAAGCCATCAGCGGCCGTGAACTGAAACCGCGTTACGCGCATTACGGTCCGTTTTTCAGTGATGATCAGCAAGTGCTGGACGAAGGACTGGCCCTGTATTTCCCGGGGCCGAACTCGTTCACCGGTGAAGACGTGCTGGAACTGCAGGGCCACGGCGGCCCGATTGTTCTGGATATGTTGCTCAAGCGTTGCCTGGAACTGGGTTGCCGTCTGGCCCGCCCCGGTGAATTCAGCGAGCGCGCGTTCCTCAACGACAAACTCGACCTGGCTCAGGCCGAGGCGATTGCCGATCTGATCGAAGCCAGTTCTGCACAGGCTGCACGCAATGCCTTGCGCTCGCTGCAGGGAGCGTTTTCCCAGCGTGTGCATAACCTCACTGAACAACTGATCGGCCTGCGCATCTACGTGGAAGCTGCCATCGACTTTCCGGAAGAGGAAATCGACTTTCTTGCCGATGGCCATGTGTTGAGCATGCTCGACAAGGTACGTGAAGAGTTATCCACTGTGCTGCGAGAAGCCGGACAGGGTGCCTTGTTGCGCGACGGTATGACCGTGGTGATTGCCGGTCGTCCGAATGCCGGCAAGTCCAGCCTGTTGAATGCCCTGGCTGGCCGCGAAGCCGCGATCGTGACTGAGATCGCCGGTACCACGCGGGACATTCTGCGCGAACATATCCACATTGATGGCATGCCGTTGCACGTGGTGGACACCGCCGGTCTGCGCGATACCGATGATCAAGTGGAAAAGATTGGTGTTGAACGAGCGCTGAAGGCGATCACTGAAGCCGACCGGGTGTTGCTGGTGGTCGATGCCACTGCGCCGGAAGCGGCGGATCCGTTTGCCCTGTGGCCGGAATTCCTCGAAACCCGGCCAGATCCGGCCAAAGTCACCTTGATCCGCAACAAGGCTGACCTGACGGGTGAGACGATTGCCCTGGAAGTCAGTGACGATGGCCACGTGACCATCAGCCTCAGCGCCAAATCCGCCGGCGAAGGTCTGGAATTGCTGCGCGACCACCTCAAGGCCTGCATGGGCTATGAGCAAACCTCGGAAAGCAGCTTCAGTGCCCGTCGCCGCCATCTGGAGGCCCTCCGCCACGCCAGTGCAGCGCTGGAACATGGTCGTGCACAGCTGACGCTGGCAGGTGCCGGTGAACTGCTGGCCGAAGATTTGCGTCAGGCACAGCACTCACTGGGCGAAATCACCGGGGCATTCAGCTCCGATGACCTGCTCGGCCGGATCTTTTCCAGCTTCTGTATCGGTAAATAAGCCCTCTGCTGTAAGCAGACAGGCCCATTCGCGGCCTGTCTGCACCCTCATTTCCAATTCCTTTCTCCAGTGCCGGGCAGATTCCCTCTCCCTCAGCGGATTTCCCTCGGCCGTCGTACAGTCACTCAGCGGATTTCTGTGGATTAAGCCCTGTGAATAACTGCCGCTGAGGGCAGTTGATAACAGGGCTCCAAAACTGAATATAACTGCCTCTGTGGATAACCACCTCATTCATCCACAGGCTTAAAGCGGTTATCCAAGGGCCTCATTGGCACCTGGTCACAGGGTTTTGAAACGCTGTACATATTGAAATATATAGCCTGTAGCGATCTATCCACAGAAAGGATGGTCAGTAAGAATAAACATAAAAACAAAGGTTTTATAAATTTCTCTCTTTTTTATTCTTTTGATCTCGAGTTCTCCACAGCTGGTTAAATTTTGTGCAAAGGGTTCTTTAGGAAGGGCGAAGTCCCTATACTTGTCGACCAGGTTCAGAAACCTGATCTCAAACTATTCCTGAATGACCTACTTAAGCAGGCACGAGGTGCGTGGTGGATTTCCCTTCCCGTTTTGAAGTGATCGTCATCGGCGGCGGTCATGCCGGTACCGAGGCAGCACTGGCCTCAGCACGTATGGGGGCAAAAACCCTGTTGCTGACGCATAACGTGGAAACCCTCGGTGCCATGAGCTGCAACCCGGCCATCGGTGGCATTGGCAAAAGCCATCTGGTCAAGGAAATCGATGCCCTCGGCGGCGCGATGGCCGTGGCTACCGACCTCGGCGGTATCCAGTTTCGTGTGCTGAACAGCCGTAAAGGCCCGGCCGTGCGTGCAACCCGTGCCCAGGCGGATCGGATTCTGTACAAGGCCGCTGTCCGCGAAATCCTGGAAAACCAGCCGAACCTGTGGATATTTCAACAGGCTGCTGACGACTTGATCGTCGAGCAGGAACAGGTGCGTGGTGTGGTCACACAAATGGGTCTGCGCTTTTTCGCCGATTCCGTGGTGCTGACAACAGGAACGTTCCTCGGTGGACTTATCCACATCGGTTTGCAGAATTTCTCCGGCGGTCGTGCCGGTGATCCGCCATCGATTGCCCTAGCACATCGTCTGCGTGAACTGCCGCTGCGTGTCGGTCGCCTGAAAACCGGTACCCCACCGCGCATTGATGGCAAGTCTGTGGATTTCTCGGTGATGACCGAGCAACCAGGCGATACGCCGATCCCGGTGATGTCGTTCATGGGCAACAAGGAACAGCATCCACGCCAGGTCAGTTGCTGGATTACTCACACCAACGCCCGCACCCACGAAATCATTGCGGCGAACCTCGATCGTTCGCCGATGTATTCCGCTGCCGGTGAAATCGAAGGCATCGGCCCACGCTATTGCCCGTCGATCGAAGACAAGATCCACCGCTTTGCCGACAAGGAAAGCCATCAGGTGTTCATCGAGCCGGAAGGCCTGACCACCCATGAGCTGTATCCGAACGGGATATCCACAAGCTTGCCGTTCGACGTGCAATTGCAGATCGTGCAATCGATTCGCGGCATGGAAAACGCGCACATCGTGCGTCCCGGTTATGCGATCGAGTACGACTACTTCGATCCGCGCGACCTGAAGTACAGCCTGGAAACCAAAGTCATCGGCGGTCTGTTCTTCGCCGGGCAAATCAACGGCACCACCGGTTACGAAGAAGCCGGTGCGCAAGGTTTGCTCGCCGGGGCCAACGCTGCGCTGCGCGCCAAGGGCAAAGAAGCCTGGTGCCCGCGCCGCGATGAGGCGTACATCGGCGTACTGGTCGACGACCTGATCACCCTCGGTACCCAAGAGCCGTACCGCATGTTCACTTCCCGTGCCGAGTACCGCCTGATCCTGCGTGAAGACAACGCCGACCTGCGTCTGACCGAAAAAGGCCGCGAACTGGGTCTGGTCGATGACGCGCGTTGGGCGGCGTTCTGCAAGAAGCGCGAAAACATCGAACTGGAAGAGCAGCGCCTGAAAGGCACCTGGGTTCGCCCGGGCACGCAGCAGGGCGATGCGATTGCGGAAAAATTCGGCACACCGCTGACTCACGAATACAACTTGCTCAACCTCTTGAGCCGTCCGGAAATCGACTACGCTGGTCTGGTCGAAGTGACCGGGCAGGGCGCCGAAGATCCACAGGTCGCCGAACAGGTTGAAATCAAGACCAAATACGCCGGTTACATCGACCGTCAACAGGACGAAATCGCCCGTTTGCGCGCCAGTGAAGACACGAAACTGCCTGTGGATATCGATTACACCAACATTTCCGGTCTCTCCAAGGAGATCCAGAGCAAGCTCGGTGCGACGCGTCCGGAGACGCTCGGCCAGGCTTCGCGGATTCCGGGCGTGACCCCGGCAGCGATTTCGCTGTTGATGATTCATTTGAAAAAACGCGGCGCGGGCCGTCAGTTGGAGCAAAGCGCTTGAGTTCTAAGGTCACTTCGCAACACGCCGAAGAGTTATCCACAGGAGCCCGCGCGCTCGGTGTCGATCTCAGCGCAGCCCAGCACGAATTGCTGCTGGGTTACCTGGCCCTGTTGATCAAATGGAACCAGGCCTACAACCTGACTGCAGTGCGCGACCCGGACGAGATGGTCTCGCGGCATCTGCTCGACAGTCTGAGCGTGATGTCGTTTATCGAAAACGGTCGTTGGCTCGACGTCGGCAGCGGCGGCGGCATGCCGGGGATCCCGTTGGCGATCCTGTATCCGGACTCGCAAGTGACTTGTCTGGACAGCAACGGCAAGAAAACCCGCTTCCTGACTCAGGTCAAACTCGAACTCAAACTGGATAACCTGCAAGTTATCCACAGTCGTGTCGAAGCTTTCCAGCCTGCTCAGCCATTTAACGGGATCATCTCCCGAGCGTTCAGCAGCATGGAGAACTTCACCAACTGGACTCGCCATCTGGGCGATGCCGACACGCGCTGGCTGGCAATGAAGGGCGTTCATCCGGCCGATGAGCTGGTAGCATTGCCGGCAGACTTCAAACTCGATAGCGAACACGCCCTGGCCGTCCCCGGTTGCCAAGGCCAACGCCATCTGCTGATACTGCGCCGCACGGCATGATTGGGAACACAAGCAAGAATGGCTAAGGTATTCGCGATAGCGAACCAGAAGGGTGGTGTGGGCAAAACCACCACCTGTATCAACCTCGCAGCATCCCTGGTCGCGACCAAGCGCCGGGTGCTGTTGATCGATCTCGATCCACAGGGCAACGCCACCATGGGTAGCGGTGTGGATAAACACGGCTTGGAAAACTCGGTCTACGACCTGCTGATCGGCGAATGCGATCTGGCCCAGGCCATGCACTTCTCGGAATATGGCGGTTATCAACTGCTGCCGGCCAACCGGGATCTGACGGCGGCCGAAGTGGTGCTGCTGGAAATGCAGATGAAGGAAAGCCGTCTGCGCAGCGCGCTGGCGCCGATCCGTGAAAACTACGATTACATTTTGATCGACTGCCCGCCGTCGCTGTCGATGCTCACGTTGAACGCTCTGGTTGCCGCCGATGGGGTCATTATCCCCATGCAATGCGAATACTTTGCGCTCGAAGGCTTGAGCGACCTTGTGGATAACATCAAGCGCATCGCCGAACTGCTGAACCCCAACCTCAAGGTCGAAGGTTTGCTGCGCACCATGTACGACCCGCGGCTGAGTCTGATGAACGACGTCTCGGCCCAGCTCAAGGAACACTTTGGCGAACAGTTGTACGACACAGTGATCCCGCGCAACATCCGTCTGGCCGAAGCGCCGAGCTACGGTATGCCGGCACTGGCCTACGACAAGCAATCGCGCGGCGCGCTGGCCTATCTGGCTCTGGCGGGCGAAATGGTTCGCCGTCAGCGCAAAAATTCACGTATCGCCGCTGCCCAGCCAACTTAAGGAATCCCCATGGCCGTCAAGAAACGAGGTCTCGGACGTGGACTGGATGCACTGCTGAGTGGTCCGACCGTCAGCGCGCTGGAAGAACAGGCGGCGCAGGCCGATACCCGTGAACTGCAACACTTGCCGCTGGACCTGCTGCAGCGCGGCAAATACCAGCCACGCCGCGACATGGACCCGCAGGCACTGGAAGAGCTGGCGCAGTCAATCAAGTCGCAAGGCGTGATGCAGCCGATCGTGGTGCGCCCGATTGGCGGCGGCCGCTTCGAAATCATCGCCGGTGAACGCCGCTGGCGCGCCAGCCAGCAGGCCGGCCAGGAAACCATCCCGGCGATGGTCCGTGATGTGCCGGATGAAACCGCGATCGCCATTGCGCTGATCGAGAACATTCAGCGTGAAGACCTGAACCCGATCGAAGAAGCCGTCGCCTTGCAGCGTCTGCAACAGGAATTCCAGCTCACACAACAACAGGTGGCCGAGGCTGTGGGTAAGTCCCGCGTGACTGTGGCTAACCTGTTGCGACTTATTGCACTGCCGGAAGTCATCAAGACCATGCTGTCCCACGGTGACCTGGAAATGGGTCATGCCCGTGCTTTGCTCGGTCTGCCGGACAATCAGCAGGTGGAAGGGGCGCGACATGTTGTCGCACGCGGCCTGACTGTGCGCCAGACTGAGGCACTGGTTCGCCAGTGGTTGAGTGGCAAACCGGAGCCTGTGGAAGCGGCCAAACCCGACCCGGATATCGCCCGGCTCGAACAGCGTCTGGCCGAGCGCCTAGGCTCTGCGGTGCAGATCCGCCACGGGAAGAAGGGAAAAGGGCAGTTGGTGATCGGTTACAACTCCCTCGATGAGCTTCAAGGTGTGCTCGCACACATCCGCTGAAACATTTCCTCATGTAGCGCGCAGTCGGAAATCACTACCTGACAGTTGAATAGGGGCAGAACCGCCCCTATACTCTGCGCGCATTTTGTCGGCACAAATTATGCCAAGTTATTGAATTTCGGCAGCCGACCATTGGAGAGCAAACGTGATGGAAACCCGCAAGCCAAACCGCCTGCCGTTCCATCGCCTGGCGGTTTTTCCGGTGTTGATGGCTCAATTTGTCATTTTGCTCATTGCCGCTTTGGCGCTCTGGCAATGGCACGGAGTCGTTGCCGGATACTCGGGACTTTGCGGAGGCCTGATAGCCTTGCTGCCCAATGTTTATTTCGCTCACAAGGCATTTCGGTTTTCCGGCGCCCGAGCAGCCCAGTCCATCGTCCGGTCATTTTATGCCGGCGAGGCAGGCAAACTGATT
Organism: Pseudomonas sp. 22189; assembly: GCF_052045635.1. Taxonomy (NCBI): domain Bacteria; kingdom Pseudomonadati; phylum Pseudomonadota; class Gammaproteobacteria; order Pseudomonadales; family Pseudomonadaceae; genus Pseudomonas; species Pseudomonas sp. 22189. Next base: position 267,066 of record NZ_JBQEPG010000003.1, on the reverse strand, counting down.
TTGACAGCAGTGCTGTTTGCACTGGTGTTTGCAGGTGTGAAGCCATTGGCGCCGATCGCAGTATTCGGCGCCTTCGTGCTGACTCAGTCGGTCAGCTGGTTCGCTCCCCTGCTGATGAGAACAAGACTTTCGAGACCTTAGGGCGTTTGAGGCAACCATGGCAGAAACAACCGCTTCGGGCTATATCCAGCACCACTTGCAGAACCTGACCTTCGGTCAGCTACCTAACGGCGGCTGGGGCTTTGCCCATTCCGCAGCAGAAGCCAAGGAAATGGGCTTCTGGGCTTTCCACGTCGATACCCTCGGCTGGTCGGTCGCGCTGGGTCTGATCTTCGTTTTTCTTTTCCGCATGGCGGCAAAGAAAGCGACTTCGGGTCAGCCGGGTGCTTTGCAGAACTTCGTTGAAGTATTGGTCGAATTCGTCGATGGCAGCGTGAAAGACAGCTTCCATGGCCGTAGCCCGGTGATTGCACCGCTGGCACTGACCATCTTCGTCTGGGTGTTCCTGATGAACGCCGTCGACCTGGTACCGGTCGACTGGATTCCTCAGCTGGCCATCCTGATTTCCGGTGACCACCACATCCCGTTCCGCGCCGTGTCGACAACCGACCCGAACGCGACCCTGGGCATGGCGTTCTCGGTTTTCGCGCTGATCATTTTCTACAGCATCAAGGTCAAGGGCATCGGCGGTTTCATCGGCGAACTCACCCTGCACCCGTTCGGCAGCAAGAACATCTTCGTTCAGGCCCTGCTGATCCCGGTGAACTTCCTGCTGGAATTCGTGACCCTGATCGCCAAGCCGATCTCTCTGGCTCTGCGTCTGTTCGGCAACATGTATGCCGGCGAGCTGGTGTTCATTCTGATCGCTGTGATGTTCGGCAGCGGCCTGCTCTGGCTGAGCGGCCTGGGCGTTGTTCTGCAGTGGGCGTGGGCTGTGTTCCACATCCTGATCATCACCCTGCAGGCGTTCATCTTCATGATGCTGACCATCGTCTACCTGTCGATGGCGCACGAAGAAAACCATTAAGACGAGTCTCGACTAGTCTGATGTCCTTCCCGGTCAAACGGGAGGGGGCTCCTAACCGGGCCTCTGAAACGATTTGTTTTACCGCTTTAATCTAAAAAACCTAAACCATACGACGTAAAAGTCGGGAGGAAAGATGGAAACTGTAGTTGGTCTAACCGCTATCGCTGTTGCACTGTTGATCGGCCTGGGCGCACTGGGTACCGCAATTGGTTTCGGCCTGCTGGGCGGCAAGTTCCTGGAAGGCGCAGCGCGTCAGCCAGAAATGGTTCCAATGCTGCAAGTTAAAATGTTCATCGTTGCCGGTCTGCTCGACGCCGTAACCATGATCGGTGTTGGTATCGCTCTGTTCTTCACCTTTGCGAACCCGTTCGTTGGTCAGATCGCTGGCTAATTACCCGGATTCTTCCGAGTAATTTGATGTGATGGACAACGTAACTGCGAGGTGTTGGCGTGAACATTAATGCGACCCTGATTGGCCAGTCCGTTGCGTTCCTGATTTTTGTACTGTTCTGCATGAAGTTCGTATGGCCTCCGGTCATTGCGGCACTGCACGAACGTCAAAAGAAGATCGCTGATGGTCTGGACGCTGCCAGCCGAGCAGCTCGCGACCTGGAGTTGGCCCAAGAGAAAGCGGGTCAGCAACTGCGCGAAGCGAAAGCTCAGGCAGCTGAAATCATCGAGCAAGCCAAGAAACGCGGTAACCAGATCGTTGAAGAGGCTGTTGAAAAAGCCCGTATCGACGCTGACCGTGTGAAGGTTCAGGCTCAAGCCGAGATCGAACAGGAACTGAACAGTGTCAAAGACAAGCTGCGCGCCCAAGTGGGCTTGCTGGCTGTCGGCGGCGCCGAGAAGATCCTGGGTGCCACAATCGATCAAAACGCGCACGCAGAGCTAGTTAACCAACTGGCTGCTGAAATCTAAGCGAGGGCGATCATGGCAGAACTGACCACGTTGGCCCGACCTTACGCTAAGGCGGCCTTCGAGCACGCTCAGGCCCACCAGCAACTGGCCAATTGGTCAGCCATGCTCGGCCTGGCAGCAGCGGTGTCGCAAGACGACACCATGCAGCGCGTGCTCAAGGCCCCGCGACTGACGAGCGCAGAAAAGGCCGCCACGTTCATTGACGTGTGCGGCGACAAGTTCGATGCCAAGGCACAGAATTTCATCAATGTCGTTGCCGAAAACGACCGTCTCCCGCTTCTGCCGGAGATCGCCGCTCTTTTCGACCTGTACAAGGCCGAGCAAGAGAAATCGGTAGACGTTGAAGTGACCAGTGCTTTTGCATTGAACCAAGAACAGCAAGACAAACTCGCCAAGGTTCTCAGTGCACGACTCAACCGGGAAGTGCGCCTGCAAGTTGCGGAGGATGCTGCCCTTATAGGTGGTGTCGTTATCCGCGCCGGCGACCTGGTTATCGATGGCTCGATTCGCGGCAAAATCGCGAAACTTGCCGAAGCATTGAAATCTTGAGTTTGAAGGGGCAGCAGAGCAATGCAGCAACTCAATCCTTCCGAAATAAGTGAAATTATCAAGGGCCGCATCGAAAAGCTCGATGTGACCTCCCAAGCCCGTAACGAAGGCACTGTCGTCAGCGTATCTGACGGCATCGTGCGGATTCACGGTCTGGCCGACGTCATGTACGGCGAGATGATCGAGTTTCCGGGCGGCGTCTACGGTATGGCCCTCAACCTGGAGCAAGACTCCGTAGGTGCCGTTGTACTGGGCGCATACACCAGTCTGGCTGAAGGCATGAGCGCCAAGTGCACCGGCCGCATCCTCGAAGTTCCGGTAGGTAAGGAACTGCTGGGTCGCGTAGTCGACGCACTGGGTAACCCTGTTGACGGCAAAGGTCCACTGGGCAACACCGAGACCGACGCGGTCGAGAAAGTTGCACCGGGCGTGATCTGGCGTAAGTCGGTAGACCAGCCTGTACAGACTGGCTACAAGGCTGTCGATGCCATGATCCCTGTCGGCCGTGGCCAGCGTGAGCTGATCATCGGTGACCGTCAGATCGGTAAAACCGCTCTGGCGATCGACGCGATCATCAACCAGAAAGACAGCGGCATTTTCTGCGTCTACGTGGCAATCGGTCAGAAGCAGTCGACCATCGCCAACGTGGTTCGCAAGCTGGAAGAAAACGGTGCACTGGCTAACACCATCATCGTTGCAGCGAGCGCTTCGGAATCTGCAGCACTGCAATTCCTGGCTCCGTACTCCGGTTGCACCATGGGTGAATTCTTCCGCGACCGCGGTGAAGACGCGCTGATCGTTTATGACGATCTGTCCAAGCAAGCAGTGGCTTACCGCCAGATTTCCCTGCTGCTGCGCCGTCCACCAGGCCGTGAAGCTTACCCAGGCGACGTGTTCTATCTCCACTCCCGTCTGCTGGAGCGCGCATCCCGCGTTTCGGAAGAGTACGTTGAGAAGTTCACCAACGGCGCAGTGACCGGCAAAACCGGTTCCCTGACCGCACTGCCGATCATCGAAACCCAGGCTGGCGACGTTTCCGCGTTCGTTCCGACCAACGTGATTTCCATCACCGACGGTCAGATCTTCCTGGAATCGGCCATGTTCAACTCGGGCATTCGCCCTGCAGTGAACGCCGGTGTTTCGGTATCCCGTGTGGGTGGTGCCGCTCAGACCAAGATCATCAAGAAGCTGTCCGGTGGTATCCGTACCGCTCTGGCTCAGTACCGTGAACTGGCAGCATTCGCCCAGTTCGCTTCTGACCTGGACGAAGCGACCCGCAAGCAACTTGAGCATGGTCAGCGCGTTACCGAGCTGATGAAGCAGAAGCAATACGCACCGATGTCGATCGCTGACATGGCGCTGTCGCTGTATGCCGCTGAGCGTGGGTTCCTGACTGACATTGAAATCGCCAAGATCGGCAGCTTCGAACAAGCGCTGATTGCTTTCTTCAACCGCGATCACGCCGATTTGATGGCCAAGATCAACGTTAAAGGTGACTTCAATGACGAAATCGACGCTGGCCTCAAAGCCGGTATCGAGAAGTTCAAGGCCACCCAAACCTGGTAAGCCGCAGCGGGAGCCGCAAGGCTCCCGCTTGCTAACCTGATAGGTGTTACATGGCAGGCGCAAAAGAGATTCGCAGTAAGATTGCGAGCATCAAAAGCACGCAAAAAATTACCAGCGCCATGGAAAAAGTGGCGGTCAGCAAAATGCGCAAGGCACAAATGCGCATGGCTGCTAGCCGTCCTTATGCGGAACGTATCCGCCAGGTAATTGGGCATCTGGCCAACGCCAACCCGGAATACCGCCACCCGTTCATGATCGACCGTGAAGTAAAGCGCGTCGGTTATGTCGTAGTGAGCAGTGACCGTGGTCTGTGCGGCGGCTTGAACACCAACCTGTTCAAGGCCCTGGTCAAGGACATGGCGGTAAACCGCGAAAACGGCGTCGAGATTGATCTGTGTGTTGTTGGTAGCAAGGGTGCGGCCTTTTTCCGCAACTTCGGCGGTAACGTCGTTGCAGCTATCAGCCACCTGGGTGAAGAGCCGTCGATCAATGATCTGATCGGCAGCGTCAAGGTGATGCTGGATGCCTACCTGGACGGCCGTATTGACCGCCTGTCCGTGGTATCCAACAAGTTCATCAACACCATGACGCAACAGCCTACCGTGGAGCAGTTGATTCCACTGGTGGCGACCCCGGATCAAGAACTCAAGCACCACTGGGACTACCTCTACGAACCAGACGCCAAAGAGCTGCTAGACGGCTTGATGGTGCGCTACGTGGAGTCGCAGGTGTACCAGGCGGTGGTCGAGAACAACGCGGCCGAACAAGCTGCGCGGATGATCGCGATGAAGAACGCTACCGACAACGCCGGTGATTTGATCAGCGATTTGCAGCTGATCTACAACAAGGCGCGTCAGGCTGCGATCACCCAAGAGATCTCGGAAATCGTCGGCGGCGCTGCCGCGGTTTAACGGTTCAAATATTCAGAGGATCCAGCTATGAGTAGCGGACGTATCGTTCAAATCATCGGCGCCGTTATCGACGTGGAATTCCCACGCGACAGCGTACCGAGCATCTACGACGCCTTGAAGGTTCAAGGCGCCGAAACCACTCTGGAAGTTCAGCAGCAGCTGGGCGACGGCGTGGTACGTACCATTGCGATGGGCTCGACCGAAGGCTTGAAGCGCGGTCTGGACGTCAACAACACTGGCGCAGCCATCTCCGTACCGGTCGGTAAAGCGACTCTGGGCCGGATCATGGACGTACTGGGCAACCCGATCGACGAAGCTGGCCCGATCGGCGAAGAAGAGCGCTGGGGTATTCACCGCGCCGCTCCTTCCTTCGCTGAACAAGCTGGCGGCAACGAGCTGCTGGAAACCGGCATCAAGGTTATCGACCTGGTTTGCCCGTTCGCCAAGGGCGGTAAAGTCGGTCTGTTCGGTGGTGCCGGTGTAGGCAAAACCGTAAACATGATGGAACTGATCCGTAACATCGCCATCGAGCACAGCGGTTATTCCGTGTTCGCCGGTGTGGGTGAGCGTACTCGTGAGGGTAACGACTTCTACCACGAGATGAAGGACTCCAACGTTCTGGACAAAGTGGCCCTGGTTTACGGTCAGATGAACGAGCCGCCGGGAAACCGTCTGCGCGTAGCACTGACCGGCCTGACCATGGCCGAGAAGTTCCGTGACGAAGGTAACGACGTTCTGCTGTTCGTCGACAACATCTATCGTTACACCCTGGCCGGTACTGAAGTATCCGCACTGCTGGGCCGTATGCCTTCGGCAGTAGGTTACCAGCCGACTCTGGCTGAAGAGATGGGCGTGCTGCAAGAGCGCATCACTTCGACCAAGCAAGGTTCGATTACTTCGATCCAGGCGGTATACGTACCTGCGGACGACTTGACTGACCCGTCGCCAGCGACCACCTTCGCCCACTTGGACGCCACTGTCGTTCTGTCCCGTGACATCGCTTCCCTGGGTATCTACCCAGCGGTAGACCCACTGGACTCGACTTCGCGTCAGCTGGATCCGAACGTGATCGGCAACGACCACTACGAAACCGCTCGCGGTGTTCAGTACGTGCTGCAGCGCTACAAAGAGCTGAAGGACATCATTGCGATCCTGGGTATGGACGAGCTGTCGGAAGCCGACAAGCAGTTGGTAAACCGTGCTCGTAAGATCCAGCGCTTCTTGTCGCAGCCGTTCTTCGTGGCTGAAGTCTTCACCGGTGCTTCGGGTAAATACGTTTCCCTGAAAGACACTATTGCTGGCTTCAAAGGCATCCTCAACGGTGACTACGACCACCTGCCAGAACAAGCGTTCTACATGGTTGGCGGCATCGAAGAAGCGATCGAGAAAGCCAAGAAACTGTAATCCCGGCGCCCGGCAACGGGCGCTAATTTAGGTTGAGGCAATCAGATGGCTATGACAGTCCATTGCGATATCGTCAGCGCGGAAGGGGAAATCTTTTCCGGCCTGGTCGAGATGGTGATTGCGCACGGTGCACTGGGTGATCTTGGTATCGCTCTGGGTCACGCGCCGCTGATCACTAATCTGAAGCCAGGTCCGATCCGCCTGATCAAGCAAGGCGGGGAAGCCGAGGTGTTCTACATCTCCGGTGGTTTCCTCGAGGTTCAGCCGAACATGGTCAAGGTGCTTGCCGATACCGTGCAACGTGCCGCCGACCTGGATGAAGCTCAGGCTCAAGCAGCCCTCAAGGCTGCCGAAGCTGCTCTGCACGAGAAGAGCGCAGATTTCGATTACGGAGCTGCGTCCGCACGTCTGGCCGAGGCTGCAGCTCAGCTGCGCACCGTCCAGCAGATCCGCAAGAAGTTTGGCGGTTAATCCGTCAGCCACTTGTTGTGCGATTGATAAAAAAGGGTAGCCTCGGCTACCCTTTTTTCTTTTCCGATTTTTACAACCCGGTCGCAGTTGCTGACCGCCCAGGATTGGTAGCCAGTCATGTCTCTCGAAATCGTTATTCTCGCGGCCGGTCAAGGCACCCGTATGCGATCGGCGTTGCCGAAAGTGCTGCACCCGGTTGCCGGCAATTCCATGCTTGGGCATGTTATCCACAGCGCACGACAGCTCGATCCACAGCGCATTCATGTGGTGATCGGCCACGGTGCCGACATGGTGCGCGAACGTCTGGCGGCTGACGACCTGAATTTCGTGCTGCAGGACAAGCAATTGGGCACTGGACATGCCACGGCTCAGGCGGTCCCGTTCATCAGTGCTGATACCGTACTGATCCTTTACGGTGACGTGCCTTTGATCGAAGTCGAAACCCTGCAGCGTCTGCTCAAGCACGTCGTACCTGGGCAGATGGGCCTGCTGACCGTTGAGCTGGAAGACCCGACCGGTTACGGCCGCATCGTGCGCGGCGCTGACGGCAAGGTCGCTGCCATCGTCGAACACAAAGATGCCAGCGAAGCCCAGCGCGCGATCACCGAAGGTAATACCGGCATTCTCGCTGTCCCGGCCAATCGTTTGGCCGACTGGATGAGCCGCCTGTCAAACAACAACGCGCAAGGCGAGTACTACCTGACCGACGTGATCGAAATGGCGGTCAGCGATGGTCTGGTGGTGGCCACCGAGCAGCCGCACGACCCGATGGAAGTGCAAGGCGCCAATGATCGCAAGCAACTGTCGGAACTGGAGCGTCATTACCAGCTGCGCGCCGGCCGCCGCCTGATGGCGCAAGGCGTGACCCTGCGTGACCCGGCGCGTTTCGATGTGCGTGGCGAAGTCACCGTCGGTCGCGATGTGCTGATCGACGTCAACGTGATTCTCGAAGGCAATGTTGTCATCGAGGACGACGTGGTGATCGGCCCGAACTGCGTGATCAAGGACAGCACCCTGCGTAAAGGCGTGGTGATCAAGGCCAACAGCCACATCGAAGGTGCGGTGTTGGGTGAAGGCAGCGATGCCGGTCCTTTCGCCCGTTTGCGTCCCGGCACGGTTCTGGAAGCGCGCGCGCATGTGGGTAACTTTGTCGAACTGAAAAACGCGCGCATGGGCGAGGGCGCCAAGGCCGGGCATCTGACCTACCTGGGCGACGCGGAAATCGGTGCACGCACCAACATTGGCGCCGGCACCATCACCTGTAACTACGATGGCGCCAACAAATGGAAAACCGTGTTGGGCGAAGATGTATTCATCGGCTCCAACAACTCGCTGGTCGCGCCTGTGGATATCTCGTCCGGTGCAACCACGGCGGCTGGCTCGACCATTACCCAGAATGTGGATAACGCGCAATTGGCCGTTGGTCGGGCGCGGCAGAAAAATATCGATGGCTGGAAGCGGCCGGAGAAAATCAAGAAGAGCTGAGTTTTCCACAGCAGTTTTTACATCAAAAGATCGCAGCCTTCGGCAACTCCTATAGAGGATGCCGGGGGCTGCGATTTTTTTATGGCCTGAGCTTGACGATTGAAGGGCAATAGGTTTTGATTGCTTACGTTATCTTTCGAAACGAAACTTAAGCCGCCATGTCGAAACGCAATACACCCCAGCGCCGCCACAACATTCTCGCCTTGCTCAACGAGCAGGGTGAAGTCAGTGTGGATGAACTGGCCAAGCGCTTCGAAACCTCGGAAGTTACGATCCGCAAGGATCTGGCTGCGCTGGAAAGCCATGGTCTATTGCTGCGCCGTTACGGCGGGGCAATCACGATGCCGCAGGAGCTGGTGGCGGAACCCGGCCAAAGCGTTTCGAAGTACAAACAGGCGATTGCCCGCGCTGCCGTCAAACGTATCCGCGAGCACGCCCGCATCATCATCGACAGCGGCAGTACCACCGCCGCCATGATCCCCGAGCTGGGCCAGCAGCCGGGTCTGGTCGTCATGACCAACTCGCTGCATGTCGCCAATGCCTTGAGCGAACTCGAGCACGAGCCGGTGCTGCTGATGACTGGCGGCACCTGGGATCCGCATTCGGAGTCCTTCCAGGGCCAGGTGGCGGAGCAGGTACTACGCTCTTACGACTTCGACCAGTTGTTTATCGGCGCCGATGGCATCGATCTGGTGCGCGGTACCACCACATTCAACGAGTTGCTCGGTTTGAGCCGGGTGATGGCGGAAGTGGCGCGGGAAGTGATCGTGATGGTCGAGGCCGACAAGATCGGCCGCAAGATTCCCAACCTGGAGCTGCCGTGGAGCAGCGTCCATACCCTCATTACCGATGATCGCCTGCCACAAGAGGCCCGCGATCAGATTCAGGCCCGCGGTATCACATTGATTTGCGCGGCTGTCAGTCAGGAGAAATAAGCATGTGTGGAATTGTCGGCGCAGTTGCTGAACGTAATATTACCGCCATCCTGCTCGAAGGCCTCAAGCGCCTTGAATACCGCGGCTATGACAGCGCCGGTGTAGCGGTTTTCACCAACGATGCAAAGCTCGAGCGCATGCGTCGTCCGGGCAAGGTCAGCGAACTGGAAACTGCGCTGGCCGAACAGCCGCTGGCCGGCCGTCTCGGTATCGCCCACACCCGTTGGGCGACCCACGGTGCACCATGCGAGCGTAACGCGCACCCGCATTTCTCCGGTGATATCGCCGTGGTGCACAACGGCATCATCGAGAACCACGAAGCCCTGCGTGAGCAACTGAAAGCGCTGGGTTACGTGTTCACTTCGGACACCGATACCGAAGTCATCGCGCACCTGCTGAGCCACAAACTCAAGGATCAGCCTGACCTGACCGTTGCGCTGAAAGCCACCGTCAAAGAGCTGCACGGCGCCTACGGTCTGGCCGTGATCAACGCACAACAGCCGGATCGTCTGGTGGCCGCGCGCAGTGGCAGCCCGTTGGTGATCGGTCTGGGCCTGGGTGAGAACTTCCTCGCGTCCGACCAGTTGGCCCTGCGTCAGGTCACTGACCGCTTCATGTATCTGGAAGAAGGCGATATCGCCGAAATTCGCCGCGATAACGTGCAGATCTGGGACGTCAATGGCAACGCCGTCGAACGCCAGACCGTGCAGTACAGCGATGGCGCCGAAGCCGCCGACAAGGGCGAATTCCGCCATTACATGCTCAAGGAAATCCACGAACAGCCCATCGTGGTGCAGCGTACCCTCGAAGGCCGCCTGAGCAACAATCAAGTGCTGGTGCAGGCCTTCGGCCCACAGGCTGCCGAATTGTTCGCCAAAGTGCGCAATGTGCAGATCGTCGCCTGCGGTACCAGTTACCACGCCGGCATGGTTGCGCGTTACTGGCTCGAAGAACTGGCCGGCATTCCGTGCCAGGTCGAAGTCGCCAGCGAATTCCGCTACCGCAAGGTGGTGGTGCAGCCTGACACCCTGTTCGTCACCATCTCGCAGTCCGGCGAAACCGCCGACACTCTGGCCGCGCTGCGCAACGCCAAAGAGCTGGGCTTCCTCGCCAGCCTGGCGATCTGCAACGTCGGCATCAGCTCACTGGTGCGTGAGTCCGACCTGACCCTGCTGACTCAGGCCGGTCGCGAAATCGGCGTAGCCTCGACCAAGGCGTTCACCACACAACTGGTCGGCCTGTTGCTGCTGACCCTGTCGCTGGGTCAGGTACGCGGCACGCTCGGCAAAGGCGTTGAGGCCACGTTGGTGGAAGAGTTGCGTCGCCTGCCGACCCGTCTGGGTGAGGCACTGGCCATGGACAGCACCGTGGAAAAAATCGCCGAGCTGTTCGCCGAGAAGAACCACACCCTGTTCCTTGGCCGTGGCGCGCAGTTCCCGGTGGCGATGGAAGGTGCCTTGAAGCTCAAGGAAATCTCCTACATCCACGCCGAAGCCTACCCGGCCGGTGAACTGAAGCACGGCCCGCTGGCGCTTGTGGATAACGACATGCCGGTGGTCACTGTGGCGCCGAATAATGAACTGCTGGAGAAGCTCAAGTCCAACCTGCAGGAAGTCCGTGCCCGTGGCGGTGAACTGATCGTGTTCGCTGACGAAAAAGCCGGGATGACCAATGGTGAAGGCACCCACGTGGTGCAGATGCCGCACATCCACGACATCCTCTCGCCGATCCTCTACACCGTCCCGCTGCAGTTGCTGTCGTACTACGTCGCCGTGCTCAAGGGCACCGACGTCGACCAGCCACGCAACCTGGCGAAGTCGGTGACGGTGGAATAAGTTATCCACAGCTGACATTGACCCGCAAAAATCGCAGCCTCGGCTGCGATTTTTGTATCCGACTCGAGGGCATCCATGGACCGCTTCCAGGAAATGCAGATCTTCGCCACGGTGGCTCAGGAGCAGGGCTTCTCGGCAGCGGCGCGACGCCTTGGCTTGTCCGCCGCCAGTGTCACTCGCGCGGTTGCAGCGCTGGAGCAGCGTATCGGCACGCAGTTGCTGATCCGTACCACACGCAGTGTGCATCTGAGCGAAGCGGGTCAGCGTTATCTGGAAGACTGTCGGAGAATTCTCGCCGAAGTGCAGGAAGCCGAGGATTCGGCGGCCGGCAGTCACGCCCAGCCCCGTGGGCAATTGACGGTGACTGCGCCGGTTTTGTTCGGTGAGTTGTTTGTCACGCCACTGATGACCAGTTATCTGACGCAATACCCGGACGTTTCGATCAATGCGCTGTTGGTTGATCGAGTGGTAAGCATGGTCGAGGAGGGCATCGATGTCGCGGTGCGCATCGGTGAGTTGCCGGACAGCAATCAGCACGCGATCCGGGTTGGCGAAGTGCGGCGGGTGATCTGTGCGTCGCCGGCTTATCTGGCCCGGTACGGCCGCCCCGAGCATCCACAGGCGCTGGCCGGCGCGCCGGTGGTGGCGACCTCGGCCATCGGCCAGTTGCGCAGTTGGCCGTTTGTGGATCAGGGCGAAGCGATCAGCGTGCGGCCAGAACCGAGGCTGGTGGTCACCGCCAACCAGGCGGCGATTACTGCGGCTTGCCTGGGCTTGGGGCTGACCCGGGTGTTGTCTTATCAGGTCGCCGGCAAGGTGGCCTGCGGTGAGCTGGAAATTGTCCTCGCCGACTTCGAACTGCCGCCGCTGCCGATCCATGTGGTGTATCAAGGCGGGCGCAAGGCTCCGGCGCGGGTACGCAGTTTTGTCGACCATGCAGTGAAAGCCTTGCGAGAGCACCCGGCGCTGCAGAACGCAGCGTTATTTCATCCAGTGAAATAATCGATTGCGATTGCTGGTGATTCTGTTGCTTTGAAGATGGGTGGAAGATGGCCTCCATCGGCGCTGCCATCCCGAACGGCGCCACCTCCAGCGGAGTCGACCATGCAAGCGATCAAACTCTACAACTTCCCGCGTTCCGGCCACGCCCATCGGGTGGAGCTGATGTTGTCCCTGCTGCAACTGCCGACCGAACTGATCCTGGTCGATCTGGCCAAGGGTGAGCACAAGCAGGCGCCGTATCTGGCGATCAACAGCTTCGGCCAGGTGCCGGCGATCGATGATGGCGGTGTAGTGCTGGCCGACTCCAACGCGATTCTGGTGTACCTGGCGCTCAAGTATGGCAATGGTCGCTGGCTGCCGACCGATCCGCTGGGCGCTGCAAGGGTTCAGCGCTGGCTGTCGGCCGCAGCAGGGCCGATTGCTTTCGGACCTGCTGCTGCCCGATTGGTGACGGTGTTTGGCGCACAGTTGAATGCTGAAGAAGCGATTACCCGTGCGCACAACCTGCTCAAAGTGATGGACGTGGAACTGGGCAAGACCCCGTACCTGGCCGGCAGCGAGCCGACCATCGCCGACGTGTCCGCCTACAGCTACATCGCCCATGCGCCGGAAGGCAACGTGTCGCTGGACGACTACACCAACGTGCGTGCCTGGCTGGCGCGGGTTGAAGCCTTGCCCGGTTTTGTCGGCATGCCACGCACGGTCGCTGGTCTGCAAAAGACTGCCTGAGGTTCAGCCCTGATCTGATCGAGTTATCCACAATGCGCCGGCGGCGCGGGGAGAGGCGTGATGGAACGTTCACCGTGGCACGCTGGCGAGCAACAACTGCAGGCCCATGTCGGCGTTGCCGAGCGCATGGAGGCCTTTGGCCGAAAAGTGATTCGCGACTGGATGCCGGATCAACACCGCGCCTTTTATGAGCAATTGCCGTTCATGCTGTACGGCGCGGTCGATGGTGACGGGCGTCCATGGGCCAGTGTGCTCGAGGGCGCGCCAGGGTTTGCTCATTCGCCTGATCCCGGGCATCTGCATTTCGCCAGCCAACCCGCTGCTGATGATCCAGCGCAATTGCGCAATGGCGAACCGATCGGGTTGCTCGGCATTGAATTGCATACCCGCCGCCGCAATCGCCTCAACGGTCATGTCGCCAATCTCACCGAGCAGGATTTCGAGGTGAGCGTGGATCAGGCTTTCGGCAACTGTCCGCAATACATCCAGCTACGCCAGTTTCAGCGCGTACCGCTGACCGATCCGCAGACGCGGCCAGCGCAGCACGGCAACGGTCTTGATGACGCGGCCCGGGCGATGATCGAAAGCGCCGACACCTTCTTTGTCGCCAGTTACGTCGATACCGACGGACAACGTGCGGTGGATGTTTCCCATCGCGGCGGGCAGGCCGGATTTGTCCGGGTCGAAGGTCATCGCCTGACCATCCCGGATTTTGCCGGCAATCTGCACTTCAACACGCTCGGCAATCTGCTGCTCAATCCCAAGGCTGGCCTGCTGTTCATCGACTTTTCCACAGGCGATGTGCTGCAACTGAGCGGGCGGACCGAGATCATCCTTGAAGGGCCGCAGATTGAAGCGTTCCAGGGCGCCGAGCGTCTGTGGACATTCGAGGTAGAGAAACTCGTGCGGCGTCCGGCGGCACTGGCCCTGCGCTGGCGCTTCGACGGCATGTCGCCCACCAGCCTGCTGACCGGCACCTGGGCCCAGGCTGATGCACGTCTGCAGGCCAAGGCTCTCGGTGACCGCTGGCGGCCGCTGCGGGTAACCCGTATCGAAAGGGAGAGCCAGCACATCCGCTCGATCTATCTGCAACCGGACGACGGTGCAGGGATGCCAGTGTTTCAGGCCGGCCAGCATCTGCCGCTGCGCTTCATTCTGGGTGGAGAAACGCATATCCGCACCTACAGCCTGTCGAGTGCGCCATCGGATGATTTCCTGCGCATCAGTATGAAACGCGAGGGCCTGGTTTCAGGCCACTTGCACCAGCAGGTCCGGGTCGGCGATGTCCTTGAGGCACGGGCGCCACAGGGGCACTTCACAGTGGCGCCGCTGGAACACCGGCCGCTGGTGCTGCTGGCGGCGGGGGTTGGTATCACGCCGTTGCTGTCGATGCTGCGTGAGGTGGTGTACCAAGGTCTGCGCACCCGGCGGATTCGGCCGACGTGGTTGCTGCAGAGTTCGCGCAGCCTGGCCGATCAACCGTTTCGCCAGGAACTTGATCGCTTGCTGGACAGTGCTGGCGACGCGGTTCGGGTGATTCGCCTGCTCAGCCAGCCGGAAGCCGATGTGCATGAAGGCGTGGATTTCGACCGCCGTGGGCGTGTCGACGGGGCACTGCTGCGCGATCTGCTGGAGGTCGAGGATTACGACCAGATCGATTTTGCCGTCTGTGGCCCCGGCGCTTTCACCCAAAGTGTCTACGACGGACTGCGGGAGTTGGACATTCGCGACGCACGGATTCACGCCGAAACCTTCGGCCCTTCAACGCTCAAGCGCCAGCCAGACCCGGATGCGGTGGTCATCGAGCAGCCACCGGCCGCGATCACGTCAGTGCCGGTGATGTTCGAACGTTCTGCCAAGGAGGCGCGCTGGCAGCCGGACGGCGGCAGTCTGCTGGAGCTCGCAGAAAGCCGTGGCTTGCGCCCCGAGTTCAGTTGCCGGGGAGGTTCGTGCGGCACCTGCAAGACACGCCTGGTCAGTGGCGCGGTGAATTATCCACAGCCCCCGGCGGACATGCCGGAAGCGGGGCAGGTGCTGATTTGCTGCGCGGTGCCGGCGCAGAGCGAACAATTGCTGGTGCTGGATCTGTAACGCAGCTCCTACAGAGGATTGATGTGTTGTGGTGGATCAGGCGTAAGACAGGTCTTTCTCTTCCAGCAGCTCCTGATACAACGCGGTCCACTTGCGGCCCATCTCGTCGGCGGTGAACAACTGCCGGTAACGCGCCTCGGCCTTGACGCCCATGGCCGCCGCGCGTTCGGGGTTTTCCCAGAGGGTACGCATCGCCTCGCGAAACGCCTGTGGATGACTCGGTGGCACCACCAACCCGGTTTCGTTGTGGATATTGATGTAGCTGGTGCCGGTGCCGATCTCGCTGGAGATCATCGGCTTGCCGTACATCGCGCCTTCGAGCAGCGAAATGCCAAACGCTTCGGAGCGCAGATGCGAGGGGAACACGATGGCGTAGCTCAGTTGCAGCAGGGCAACTTTGTCTTCATCGCCCAGACGCCCGAGGAAGTGGATATTACGCAGGCCCAGCGCGGCGGCCTGGGCATGCAGTTCCAGTTCCAGCGGCCCGGCACCGACGATGACCACCGGATAATCCACGTCCTTCAAAGCATCGAGCAGGATGTGCAGACCCTTGTAATAACGCATGACCCCGACGAACAGGAAAAACTTATCCCCAAGCTGCTGGCGCCAGCGATTCATCCGTTCGCTGGCGGCCTGTGGATAACCGGCCTTGTTCAGACCGTACGGAATCACCCGGGTCTTGTTCTGAAACTGCTGCAGCACGTCGCTGGTGTGCAGGTAGTTCGGCGAGGCCGCGACAATCCGGTCGGCGCTGGCCAGGAAGCGGTTCATCAGCGGGCGGTAGAGTTTGAGCAGATGCTTCTGGCGAATGATGTCCGAGTGATAGGTCACCACGCTCGGTTTGTTCAGGCCGCTGGCAAAGTGCACCAGGTCCATGAACGGCCACGGAAAGTGATAGTTGACCACATCGGCTTCGGCGGCCAGCTCGCGAAACTGTTTGAACACGCTCCAGGAAAACCCGGTGGAGGCGAACTGGATGTCGAGTCTGGCGCGATGCACCTCGTGTGAGCCGAGTTGCATCACAGGAGGGGTCGGGTCGGCGCTGAGGGTCAGCACCTGACCGTCGATGCCGTGATGCGCGCCGCTTTCGCAGAGCTGGAAGATCACTTGTTCGATGCCGCCGACCGAATCTGGCAGGTACGTCTTGAAAAAATGAAGAACTCGCATTCAGCCTCCCATGGCCTGGCGGTAGGCACCGGCGGTGGCCTGTGCGCAACGTTCCCAGGAAAATAGCCGCGTCCGGTGCAATCCGGCTTCTCGGCAGGCCTGCCAATGCGCTTGATCGTCGATCAGGCGGATCAGCGCATCACGCAAGCACTGTGCATCATCAGGTTCAATGTAGTTGCCCGCCGCGCCGGCGACTTCCGGCATGGCTGAAGAACGGGTGAGAATCACCGGAGTGCCACTGGCCATGGCTTCCAGTACCGGCAATCCGAAGCCTTCGTACCGCGACGGAAACACCAGTGCCCGGGCGCCGGCCAGCAGTTGTGCGACCTGTTCATCCGGCAGATAGCCGAGCAGGCACACATGCCCCGACGCGAGGGCCTGACGCAGTTCATCGCTGAACTGGGCCTGTTGCCAACCGGCCATGCCGACGATCAGCAGCGGAAAACGCTGGCGCACGGCCTCCGGCAGCAGGGCATGGGCGCGCAATGCCAGGCTGAGGTTTTTGCGCGGCTCCAGAGTACCGACACACAGGAAATATTCGCGCGGGGCAACGGCATGTGCCTTGAGCACCGCTTCGATAGCGTCGGGTTGCCGTGGGTGGAAGCGCTCGGCCACACCCAGTGGCGCCACCACGAAACGCTCGGCCGGCAGACCAAAATAAGCCTGCGCCTCGTCGGCAATCGCCTGCGAGTCGGTGATGATCCGTTGCGCCTGTTGCACGCCAGCCGCCAGACGCCGTTCGATTTCCTTGAGGCGCGCCAAGGGCTGGGTCTCAGGGAAATGCAGATGGGTCAGGTCGTGCAGGGTGATCACGGTCGGGCCATCGAAGGCCAGCGGCCACAGGCTCGGCTCGTGATACAGGTCGATGCCTTGCGTGCGGCCCTGATCGAAACGTTTCTGCTCCAGCCAGCGCCGCGCTTGATAGGCCCCGGGGATCTGCCGCAGCAGTGGCGTCAAGCGCGAGTAGCCGGGCATGGCCGCTTCCGGCAGGGCCGAGCTCCAGCCCCAGCCGTGAAACAACGCCACCTCGACTTCAGTGCTGGCGCGCAGGGCGCGGACCAGTTCGGCGACGTAATGGCCGATGCCAGTGCGTGGCGCCTGAAGAATCCGCGCGTTAAGAGCAATGCGCATGCTGGCCTTCGGATGCGGGCAGTGGATGGTTCAGGTTGCGCTCGATGCGCTGCACCAGTTGTGCGCTTGCTTCGCGCCAGCTCAGCCAGCGCCATTGGTCGAGGCTCAGAGGTGCCGGAAACTCACCCGAGCGCTCCATCCCGAGCACCAGGTCGGTAAGGCTCTGCGGATTGTGCAGATCGAAATACGCCATGTAATCGCCGCCGATTTCGCGGAACACCGGGATGTCGCTGGCCATCGCCGGCAGCCCGCGTTGCATGGCTTCCACCAGAGGCAGGCCGAACCCTTCGACATGCGACGGGAATACCAGCGCGGTGGCGTGGGAGTAGGCGTGCTCAAGGCTTTTGTCCGAGAGCGAGTTGAACATGAACAGGCGACGGTTCAGTTGTGGGTGCTGGCGAATCCGCTCGATCAGGGCTTCGCACTTCCAGCCGATTTTCCCGGCGATGCACAAGCGCGCTGTGGAGCCAGCCGCCCAGGCACGTTCGAACGCATCGAGCAGGTAGGCGTGGTTCTTGCGCGGCTCGATGGTGCTGACCATCAGGAACACCGGCTCCGGGGTCTTGAACAGGTTCAGCAGGTTGCGATCGACCTCGGCTGCGGCGTCGGTCAGATCCAGTTCGGAACCCAGGTGGAAGTAGTCGAACCAGCGCTGCTGGACCTGTTGCGTGCCGATCCGGCGCAACATCTCCTGGCGCACCTGATCACGAATGGTGGTCGAGATCGCGACATAGCCATCGGCCGTGCGTGCAATCCAGTCGAACCAGTCATTGAACACCTTGACCAGACCCGCGTCGCAAAACTGCGGATGGGTCAGCGGGATCAGGTCGTAGATCACCGAAACGATACCCACGCCATCGCGTTTGAGTTGTTCGGCCAAGGGGAAAAAGTTGGCGTGCCAGGAGGAATCGAGCAACACCAGTTGATCGCCGGCCCGATGTTGCAGCGGCACGCAACGTTCCGGAATCGGTTTGCCCTTGAGCAGGCGCCCGAGTACGCGCATCGGCAGGCTGAAACAGGCAAACGCCGTGAGCCGGCAGAGCACATACAACACCCGCCGGGCGAAATGCGACTGGCTGAAAGGCCGGCGTCGTTCCAGAGCGCGATGGCGCAACCAGAAGCTGTTGGCCCACTGTTCCAGCTTCACCCGCAGGCTGGTCAGATTGATTCTCGGGGTTTTGATCGGCGCCAGGCTTTTCACCTCATACAGGGCACCGTCGAGCATCACCACCGGGATGCATTCGCGCTCGGCATTGGCTTCTGGCAACTGTTGAATAACGTTGCGCACCACGCGTTGAATGCCCGAATTGGCGGACGGGTGTTCGAAAACGTAGGTGCACTCCATCAACAGTCGTGTCATCGCGAGATCTCCCTGTCTGGCTGCGGCGTTGGGTGTTCGCTGGAGCGGCTGATCTCGGTCCGGGCTTGCAGCCACGAGCAACCGACAAAGTCTTCCTGACGGTTGTTGATGACGTGGAAGACCAGACCGTAATCGCGCCATTCGAAATTGCGATCCAGATGCGAATCCAGACGCGACAGGCTCAGCGCCACCGAATAGCTGCCCTTGCCCAGGCGCATGTCGAAGGCGAAGCGGAACGTCACCTGTTCTCCGGCGCTCAGGTCGCTGATTGCCTGGTCCTGACGATGGGTATTGATGCCGTAGATCGCCTGGCCGAGGCGATCCTTGATCAGAAAGCCCAACACCAGACGCTCGATGTCCTCGCGCACCTCGGTCTGCACTTCCAGCACCACTGGCTGGCCGACTTCCGCCACTTCCAGGCTGCGCCCTTGAGCGTCGAGCAGGCGCACGCTGACGATCCCCGCTTCACCGGTCCCGGAAATGGTCTGCACCTGGCCGTTGGCGAGCATTTCCTGGCGCACGATCTGCCCTTCGCGCTGGGCGAGCATGGCGTTGTAGTAATCCATGACCTCTTCGGGTTTGCCGCGCATGGCCAGGCGGCCGTTCTCCAGCAGGATCGCGGTGTCGCAGATCGACTGAATCGCCGAACGGTCGTGGGACACGATCAACAGCGTGGTGCCAGCCTTGCGAAAGTTGCGGATGCGCTCAAAGCTTTTGTGCTGGAAGTAGGCATCGCCCACCGACAGCGCTTCATCGACGATCAGGATGTCCGGACGGCGCGCGGTGGCGACACTGAAGGCCAGGCGCATCTGCATGCCGCTGGAATACGTGCGCACCGGGTGATCGATGGCTTCGCCGATTTCGGCAAAGCTTTCGATCTGCGGCATCAAGGCTTCGATCTCTTCGACCTGCATGCCCAGTAACTGGCCGGCCATGAACGCGTTCTGACGCCCGGTGAAATCCGGGTGGAAACCCATGCCCAGCTCCAGCAGCGCGGCCACGCGACCTTGCAGTTGAATCTGCCCGCAGCTGGGTTGCGTGGTGCCGGTGATCATCTTCAGCAGCGTACTTTTGCCCGCGCCATTGACCCCGACGATGCCGACGGCTTCGCCGGGCTGAATCTCGAAATCGATGTCCTGCAGGATCCAGTGCAAGTGGTGCCGCGTGCCGGAAAACGGCACCAGCCACTCGAACAACCGGCTCCAGCGATTGGGGTATTGCTTGTAGGCCTTGCCCAGGCCACTGACGCGTATATGTCCCATCAGAGTTCATCCACCATTTCGCCGACACGTTGCCGGAACAGGCGCAGGGCCATGGCGCAGAACAGCAGGCCGAGGATCAGCAACGGCAGCAGCGATGACCAGTTTGGCCACTGGTTGTAGAGGAACACGTTCTGGTAACTGGTCATCAACGCCGTCATCGGGTTGAGGCTGATCAGGTGCTGGATGCCCGGCGGCAGGATCGACAGTGGGTAAACGATGGGGGTCAGCCAGAACCAGAATTGCAGGCAGATGCCGAACATCTGTCCGACATCGCGGAAGAATACGTTGAGGATGCCGAGGATCATCCCCAGCCCGGCGGCGAAGATCACCTGCACCAGCAACAGTGGAATCAGCGCCAGCAAGGCCATGCCGGGCAGGCGCCCGCTGATCAGCAGAAAACCGAAGAACAGCGCGAGAATGATCGCGAAGTTGATCCCGGCGTTGAGCAGCGCAATCACCGGCAGGCAGATCCGCGGGAAGCTGATTTTCTTCAGCAGGTTGGCGTTTTCCAGAAACATGCTCTGGCTGCGCGAGGTGATTTCCGCGAACAGTCCCCAGGTCAGCAGGCCCGCGCACAGGTACACACTGTAGGCCAGGCCGTCATCCACACCCGGCAGGCGCGCGCGCATGATCTGGGAAAAGATCACCGTGTACACGACGATCATCGACAACGGGTTGAGCACGGTCCACAGCGCGCCGAACAGCGAATTGCGATAACGCGCCTGAAACTCCCGCTTGACGCTGCCGAGGATGAATCCGCGGTAGCTGCGCAGCGAGCGATACAGGGAAAGCAGCATCAAACCGTCCTGCCGTATTGGTCTTCGAAGCGCACGATATCGTCTTCACCCAGGTATTCGCCGCTTTGCACCTCGATGATCACCAGGTCGATCACGCCGGGGTTTTCCAGGCGATGGCGGTGCCCGGCGGCAATGAACGTTGATTCGTTCTTTGCCACCAAATGCGTGCCGGTACCGTTGTTGGTGACCTTGGCCATGCCTTCGACCACCACCCAGTGTTCGTTGCGGTGATGGTGCATTTGCAGCGACAGCTTGCCGCCGGGCTTGACCACGATGCGCTTGATCTTGAAGCGCGGGCCTTCCTCGAGCACGGTGTAGGTGCCCCACGGACGGCTGACCGTGCGATGCAGGCGGTAGGCTTCGTGGGACTTGTCCTTGAGCTGCTTGGCGACGCGCCGCACATCCTGGGCACGGTCGGCATGGGCCACCAGCACGGCATCGGCGGTGTCGACGATGATCAGGTTATCCACACCCACGGCAGCCACCAGCCGGCCTTCGCTCTGCACGAAGTTGTTGTGACTGTCGATGAACACCGCTTCGCCGCTGGCGCGATTGTTGTCGGCATCGGCCGGTACCAGTGCTGCCACGGCGCCCCATGAACCAATGTCGCTCCAGTCGAAACCGGCGGGCACCACCACGACTTTGTCCGAGCGTTCCATCAACGCGTAATCGATGGAGATGTCGGTGATCTCAGCGAACAGCGCTGCTGACAGTTCCTGTTGCAGACAGCCGACGGTTTCCACCGGGGCGCTGGCCTCCATGCAGGCGCGGGTCTGCTCCAGCAACTCCGGCGCGTGCAATTGCAACTCGTTGATCAGGGTCGCGGTGGTGAAGCAGAACATGCCCGAGTTCCACAGGAAGTTGCCGCTTTCCAAATAATGCGTGGCGGTTTGCAGGTCAGGCTTTTCCACGAAACGCTGCACTTTTGCCGCGCCTTTGGCATCCAGTGGCGCGCCGGTTTCGATGTAGCCGAAGCCGGTTTCCGGGGCGGTCGGCAGCACGCCGAAGGTCACCAGATAACCGTCCTTCGCCAGGTTGACCGCGTGTTCGACGGCGCTTTTGAGGGCTTGCTGATTAACGATCAAATGGTCGGCGGGCATCACCACCATGATCGCGTCGTCACCGTGCAACGCTTGCAGTGACAAGGCCGCCGCAGCGATCGCCGGGGCGGTGTTGCGCCCGGTCGGCTCCAGCAGGAAATGTCCGCGATGGCGCGACACGTGGGCGGCGCAATAGTGATCTTTGCTCTGGAAGTAGTATTCGCGGTTGGTCACCGTAACGATGTCGCCCCAGCCGTCCAGCAATGCGGCGGCACGCTGATAGGTCTTGCCCAGCAGCGACTGGCCGTCGGGCAGGGTCATGAACGGCTTGGGATGGCCCTCGCGGGACACCGGCCACAGACGAGTGCCGGCGCCGCCGGACAGAATCACGGGGATCAGCATGGCCTACTCCTTGGCGACGCGTTTCATGTCCGCATCCATCATCATGCGGATCAGGGTGTCGAGGTCGGTTTTCGGTTTCCAGCCCAGCACGCGCTGCGCCTTGGCCGGGTTGCCAAGCAGCACTTCGACTTCGGCGGGGCGGAAGAACGCCGGGTCGATCTTCACGTAATCGCGGTAGTTCAAACCGACGTGATCGAAAGCGATGCGGCACATCTCGCGCACGGTGGTGGTGATGCCGGTGGCGACCACGAAATCGTCAGGTTTGTCCTGCTGCAGCATCAGCCACATGGCTTCGACGTAGTCACCGGCAAAACCCCAGTCGCGTTTGGCGTCGATGTTGCCCAGGGCCAGTTCCTGCTGCTTGCCCTGTTTGATGCGGGCAGCGGCGTCGGTCACCTTGCGGGTGACGAATTCAATGCCGCGCAGCGGCGATTCATGGTTGAACAGGATGCCGCTGCTGGCGTGCAGGTCGAAACTTTCACGGTAGTTGACGGTGATCCAGTGGCCGTAGAGTTTGGCGACACCATAGGGGCTGCGCGGGTAGAACGGCGTGTTCTCGTCCTGCTGCTCAGCCTGGATCAGGCCGAACATTTCGCTGGTCGAGGCCTGATAGAAACGGGTGTGCGGGCTGAACTGGCGGATCGCCTCGAGCAGGTGGGTCACGCCCAGGCCATCGACGATACCGGTGGTCACCGGCTGATTCCAGGACGCGGCGACAAAGCTTTGCGCGGCCAGGTTGTAGACTTCGTCCGGCGCCGACTTGATCACCGCGCGTTGCACCGAGCAGGCATCGGCCATGTCACCGTCAAGGTAGACGATGTCGCCTTCGACGCCCATCTCGCGCAGGCGCCAGCGTGAATCGCTGCTGCGCCGTGCGACCAGACCGTGAACCTTGTAGCCCTTGTCGAGCAGCAGTCTGGCCAGATAAGCGCCGTCCTGGCCGGTGATCCCTGTGATCAGTGCACTTTTCATTCTTGTCGTACTCGCTGCTCCCAGTCGGACAGGATCGCCCGCAGGGATTGTTGTGTTGTAATTTTCGGCGCCCATCCCGTGACTTGGGCAAGCCTTGCATGACTGCCGCAAACGCGACGCTGATCCGCGCGGCGCATGCGCGCCGGATCCTGGACCAGTTGCAGGTCGACCTCGGCAAGGTCGGCCATTTGCTCGATCAAACTGCGGATGCTTTGCTCGCGTCCCGAGCAGATGTTGTAGACCTGCCCCGGCGTGCCTTTTTCCAGCAAGGCGAAATACGCCGCGATCACATCGCCGACATCGAGGAAATCGCGCGTGACGTCAATGTCACCGACTTCCAGTTGCGCGACTTGCAGGCCTTGTTTGATGCGGTTGATCTGGCGTGCAGCACTGGCGATGACAAAGTTGTCTTTCTGCCCGCTGCCGATGTGATTGAACGGCCGCGCCACCAGCACCGACCAGCCTTCGCTCAGGCCCCATTGCAGGCAGAGGAATTCCGCCGACAGTTTGCTCACGGCGTAGGGATTGCGCGGGCAGGGCGGTTGCAGTTCGGTAATGGGTAGGGCGCTCTCGTCGACTTGTCCATAGACGTCGCCGGAGCTGACATACAGGAAAGTCCCCTGAAATCCGCGCGCCTTGAGGGCCTGCAACAGATTGAGGGTACCGAGCAGATTGATTTCGAGCGTTCGGCCCGGGTCACGGAAAGCTTCGGGAACGAAGGTCTGACCGGCCAGGTGAATCACCGCGTCGGGCAATTGTGGCCACAGATCGGTGAGGCTGGTCGCAGCCGTGAGATCGTAGGGCGCCGCCGCAGACAGCAGTTCCCACGTCGAGCCAGGCTGTTCCAGATGCGACTGGAGATGTTGTCCCACGAACCCACTGAGGCCCGTGATGAACAGACGTTTTTTCAAACACTGACCCCTTGGTCTTTAACATTCGCCACTTTCCCATAGGCTTTGGGGGAGGAGTCGTCAGGCCGGATAAAAAAGTCTGACAGGACAATCGGCGAAGTCATTGTTGTAGTTATTTGTTACCAATCTGTGCCAAATGCTCGGCAATTTCAACACCGCAAACCGTGACCGGTCAGTTCTCGTCAGCGTAGCCCTATTTATTCTTGTCGGGCGGTTCCCGGATTCGCAAAGGATGTGTTTAGAATGGCCCTCGTCGCCATCTCCCCGGATTCGCCGGGGATGTTGCGCAACAGGGTGAAACCAGCCAATAAAACAAGAACGAAGACGAGCTCAGGACGAAGGACGAGCAGCGGTGATCCCGACTCGATTCAGCGCCTGGCCGTCATAGCGTGAAACTGCCGGGATGGTGGTGTCACCGTGGGATGCCATGAATTTCATTCTTTACTCGGACGTCAATGACCGCTCCATCAGCCAGAGTCTGGGGCGTCCGGAATACAGCTATTACTTCGTGCTCAAGGCCTACCGTCCTGTGCTGGAAAGCCTTGGACAGGTGCACGTCGTGTCGTCGGCGGCTGAAGTCGACCCGTTGTATCGGCAGTTGCAACTTGCCGGTCAGGACTGCCTTTTTCTTTCGTTTGCGCCGCCGCATAAAACCCCGACCGACCTGCAGTGCCCCGTGGTCTGCGTGATCGCGTGGGAGTACGATTCGATCCCGGATGACCCTCGCGATGACGATACGCGGCACGACTGGAGCCGGCTGCTGGCCAGCCATGGTCGGGCGATCACGTTGTCCAGTCACACCGCACAAGCCATTCGCCGGACCATGGGCGAAGATTTCCCGGTACTGGTATTGCCGACACCTTTGTGGGAAGGCTTCGCCGGGGTGCGCCGGCAGTTCCCGCCTGCTGCGGTGAACCCGGGCGCGGTGTTGCAGATCAAGGGCTGCATCATCGACAGCCGCACGCTCGGTTTGTCCGCCGATGGGCTGATCGCACCCGCCGTCGATGTGCAGGAGCCGCAGCCCGACGCGGTGGTTACGCCCGAAGCAGCGCCATTACCGCCACTGACCTTGCGCCGACGTGCGTTCATCACCAAACACTACCTGCGCGAAAGTTATCGCGCCGCCGCGACCCCGACTGACCACGGGCCGCTGTTTTTGCTCAAGCACAATCTGTTGTTGTGGTATCGCGAAGCCGTTCGCGACTTGCTGCCGCTCGCCCTGCGCCGCCAGCTCTTCCGATTGCGTACCCCGGCCCCCGAGCCATTGCCGCCGGCCGTCATCGTCGAAACACCGCCGGTGGTCGAGCATCCGCAGGCCAGCCTGCCGGACACCAGTGCCACGGTACAGACCGAGGTCAGCGGTGTGGTCTATGTGAGCGTGTTCAACCCTGAAGATGGACGCAAGAACTGGCATCACCTGATCACGGCGTTCTGCTGGGCCATGCGCGATGTCGAAGATGCCACGCTGGTGCTGAAGATGACGCAGAACGAGCTGGCGACTTATTACGTGCACCTGATCACCTTGTTGTCGCAGCTGTCGCCCTTCGCCTGCCGGGTGGTGGTCATGCACGGCTATCTGGAGGACGAAGAGTTCGCCAGGCTCTACGGTGCTGCCAGTTTCTACGTCAACGCGTCCCGCTGCGAAGGTTTGTGCCTGCCACTGATGGAATTCATGTCCTGCGCTCGTCCGGTGATCGCGCCGGACCACACGGCAATGCACGACTACGTCGACGAGCGCGTCGGCTTCATCGTCAAGTCCAGCCGTGAGCCGACGATCTGGCCGGATGACGTGCGGATCCTCTACCGCACCCTGCGCCATCGTCCGGATTGGGGCTCGTTGAAAACCGCTTACGAAAACAGTTACGCCATGGCCAAAAACGATCCGGTGGCTTATCAGGCCATGGCCCTGGCGGCCAATGAGCGAATGCGCGATTACTGCAGTTTTGCCCCGGTGCAGCAGCGTCTGGCGCAGTTTTTTCAACTGACGCCGAGTGCAGGCCCACAGTTGATCGCCGAGGCGGGGACTGCATCATGCTGATCATCATTCATTCGGAAACCAACAAGAGCAACATCCAGCAGAACCTCGGCCGGCCCGAGTACAGCTATTACTTCGTGCTCAAGGAATTCCGCCCGGTGCTGGAGCGC
Source organism: Pseudomonas sp. 22189 (assembly GCF_052045635.1). Taxonomy (NCBI): domain Bacteria; kingdom Pseudomonadati; phylum Pseudomonadota; class Gammaproteobacteria; order Pseudomonadales; family Pseudomonadaceae; genus Pseudomonas; species Pseudomonas sp. 22189. The sequence continues at coordinate 240,953 of NZ_JBQEPG010000003.1, read as the reverse complement.
CTCGGGCAAGTCATTGAAGTGAGCAACCCGGACGAACTGGTTGATCGCCTGTACTTCGATTGTCTGAGCCGTGGCGAAGCGTGCGTGTTCCTGTCGTTCTCGCCGCCGCATCGCACACCGATTCATTACGCCTGCCCGACCATCCCGGTATTTGCCTGGGAATTCAGCACTATCCCCACCGAGAGCTGGCAGGGCGAGCCACGTCACGACTGGCGCGTGGTGTTGAACGCCTGCGGCATGGCGATTACCCATTCGAGTTTCACGGTGAACGCGGTCTGCGACGTGATGGGCGCGGACTATCCGATCTGCGCGATACCCGCGCCAGTCTGGGACCGTTTTGCCGCACGCGGTGCGCAGTTGCGCAAGCAGCCTGTGGTCGAAGCGGTGCAGTTGAAGTTGCGTGGCCTGTTGCTCGACAGCCGCACGGTGGATCTGCGCGCGTACGGTCCGCCGGGGTTGTGCGAAGGCACGCCAATGTCATTTGCCGGGCCACCGCAGGACTGCCAGTTGCAACTGGACGGCGTGGTCTACACCTCGGTGTTCAACCCGTACGACGGGCGCAAGAACTGGCAGGACATGATCAGTGCCTTCTGCACCACGTTCCGTGACGTCGCCGATGCCACCCTGGTGCTGAAGCTCACGCACCATGACATCGCCAATGCCCTGAATGACATGCTGCATCACCTGTACAAGAACCAGTCCTACCAGTGCCGGATCGTGCTGATCCACGGTTATCTGGCGGACGCCGATTACGAAGCGCTGGTGCAGGCCACCAGCTATGTGGTCAACAGCTCCTATGGCGAAGGGCAGTGCCTGCCGCTGATGGAGTTCATGTCCTGCGGCAAACCGGCGATCGCCCCGCTGAACACGGCGATGGCCGACTACGTCGACAGCGACAACGCGTTCATCGTTGATTCCACCGACGAGCTTACGGCATGGCCCCACGACCCACGCGCGGCTTACCGTACCTTGCGCTACATGACCGATTGGGACTCGTTGTGCGCTGCGTACCGCGACAGTTATGAGGTGGCGAAAAACGACGTTGAACGCTATGCGCGAATGTCCGGGCATGCCGTTCACAACCTGCAGAAGTTCTGCAGTCAGGCGAGTGCAGAAGAACGCCTGCGGAGGTTTTTTGCGCAGCGCGCGCAGGCCCTCAAGCCGTTGTCCGTGGAAGCCTCGGGCGCATGATCCGGCGTCTGCTCGCACGCTTGCTCCCGGCTCCGTCGCCTGCTGCACCTGCACCTGAGCCAAGCGCGCAGGTCTCGCCACGGGATGTGGGGTTGCATGACGCGATTCTCGACGGCTGGTTTTTGCCGGGCAGCGGCGAGTTGCTCAAGGGCTTCGCGATCACGGCTGACGACACCTTGCTCGACGTCGGTTGCGGCGAGGGCGTGGCGACGCTGTTCGCTGTGCGGCAGGGCGCCTCGGTGATCTTCACCGACAGCGAACATGACAAGGTTCGCGATCTGGCCCGGCAGGTGGAGGCGCAGAGCACAAAGCCGAATCTGGGGCTGGTCAGCAACAGCCTGCCATTGCCGCTGGCCGCTGGTTGCGCGAGCAAAGTGGTGTGCATGGAAGTGCTGGAGCACATCGATCAGCCGGAACCGTTCATGGCCGAACTGGTGCGCATGGGCCGCCCCGGTGCGCAGTATCTGCTGAGTGTGCCGGCACCGGTGGGCGAGCACCTGCAACAAGGTATCGCCCCGGCCAGTTATTACCAGACGCCCAATCATGTGCAGATTTTCACCGAGCAGCGCTTTGCCGAACTGGTGGAGAACGCCGGGCTGGTGATCGAGCATCGGCAGGCCAGCGGCTTCTTCTGGGTGATGGGCATGATCTTCTTCTGGGCCAGCGAACGCGCTGCTGGCCGGGACCTCGGTGGCGCGGTACGCGACCGGATTCAGGCGCCGTATCCGCCGCTGATGGAAAGCTGGGCACGGACCTGGCAAGACCTGCTGGCGCAGCCTGACGGTTTGGCGATCAAGCAGATGCTCGACCGCTTCATGCCCAAGAGCCAGGTGATCATCGCCCGCAAACCGCTGGCTGGCGAAACCTGCACCGGGGGCCAGCCATGAGCGCCAGGCGGATCATGGACATCGAGGTGCTGCGTGCCATCGCCGTGCTCGGCGTGCTGTTCCATCACTTGCAGGGCAGCCTGTTCACCGACACCGTGCCGCTGCTGGAAAAAATCCACGCCTGGGCGCAACCCTGGTGGGGCGTTGATCTGTTTTTTGCGATCTCCGGCTTCGTTATCGCGCGCAGCCTGATCCCCGCGCTGCAAGGCTGCACCACGCGTCAGGAGTACTGGCAGCAGACGCGCAATTTCTGGCTGCGCCGGGTGTTTCGCCTGTTGCCGTCGGCCTGGTTGTGGCTGGCGCTGATTCTCCTCGCGTGTGTGTTTCTCAACCGCTCCGGTGCCTTTGGCAGCTTGCACGCCAACCTGCAGGCGACGCTGGCGGGGGTGTTGCAGTACGCCAATTTCCGTTTTGCCGACAGTTTCTTTCATTACGAGTACGGCAGCAGTTTCGTCTACTGGAGCCTGGCGCTGGAGGAGCAGTTTTACCTGCTGTTCCCGCTGCTGATTGTGCTGTGCCGCAAGCATCTGGTCTGGGCCTTGCTGGCGCTGGTGGCGGTACAACTTTTCACCCTGCGCACGCCGTTGCTGATGGTGGTGCGCACTGATGCCCTGGCGCTCGGCGTGCTGCTGGCGCTGTGGAGTGCGCAACCTTCTTACCAGCGCTGGCAGCCGACGTTTCTGCGGCGACCGTGGGCTGGCGTGTCAGTGTTGATCGGCGTGGCGCTGCTGATGAGTTTCATGGCCACCGACCGTTTCACTTTCGCGCCTTATCGCATCGGCTCGATTGCCGTGCTCGGCGCGCTGCTGGTGTGGATCGCTTCGTACAACCGCGATTACCTGCTGCCGGCAGGCCACCTGCAGCGGCTGATGGCGTGGATCGGCAGTCGTTCCTACGGCATTTACCTGATTCATATCCCGGCCTATCTGCTGGTGCGGGAGCTGATTTTCAGGCTGCAGGCTGCCGGTTTGCCGAGCCCGGCCGGGCACCCGATGCTGACTGTGCTGATCGCCTTCGGCCTGATCGTGCTGCTCAGCGAGCTGAACTACCGCTTCATCGAAATGCCGATGCGTAATCGCGGTGCCGCCCTGGTACGGCGCCTCGACACGTCCCGAACTGCCGTTTCAACCCCCGGAGCCACCTCATGCTGAGCCTATTGAAAAAACTCACGGCGCCTGCACCGGCCCCCGCGCAACCTGTCGCCCCGGTGGCGGACAAGGTCGATCCGTACATGCTCGGCCTCTACGATGCCAAGCTCAGCGGCTGGTTCAACCAGGAGACCGGCGAGCTGTTCAAGGGCTTCCCGGTGACCGCCAATGACACCTTGCTCGATGTCGGCTGTGGTGACGGCGGCAACGTGCATTTTTGCGGCATGCGCGGGGCGAAGATCATCATCGCCGACATCGAAGGCGCCAAGGTCGAGGCCACCCGCCAACGCCTGAGCGATACCCCGGCGCGCAGCGTCGAGTGCCACGTCACTGACTGTAATCCGTTGCCGATCGCCGACGGCACCGCTACCCGTGTGGTCTCCACCGAAGTCATCGAGCACGTCGACGACCCGGCGCAGTTTCTCGCCGAGCTGGTGCGGGTCGGCCAGTCCGGTGCGCTGTACCTGCTGAGCGTGCCGCACCCAAGCTCTGAAGATTTGCAGAAGGACATTGCGGCGCCGGAGTATTTCCAGAAGCCCAACCACATTCGCATCATCAGCGAAGCGCAGTTCAAGACGCTGGTCAGCGACGCCGGGCTGGAGATCATCAGCCACAGCCAGTACGGTTTTTACTGGTCGATGTGGATGCTGTTGTTCTGGGAAGCCAAGGTCGATTTCAGCAACCCGGATCACCCGTTGCTCGAGCATTGGGCCAACACCTGGCAAGCGGTGCTCGATTCGCCCCGGGGTGCGCAGATCAAGCAGGCGCTGGACGCGGTCGTGGCGAAGAGTCAGGTAATCATTGCCCGCAAGCCTTGAGTCGCTCCACCAGGGATTTGTGTACCCTGCATTTTTGCATCGGCAGGGAATAAACATTTCATGCGGTTCGGCTTTTCGATTTTGATCGCGGCAACGCTGCTGCTCGCTGCTTGCGAGCGGCAGGATGCCCCCGCCCTCGATCAACAACTTTATATCTGGCAACGTCAATGGACGCCGGCCCATGACGCCGCCCTGCGCGAAAGCCGCGAGAGTTTCTCGACACTGCGCGTGCTGGCCTTGCAGGCATTCCCCAATGACGGCTGGCATCGGGCGCAAATTGATGCGCCGTTGCTCAAGCACGATGGCCGACCGCTGATTGCGGTGGTTCGTCTCGACGGTCAGCTCAAGGCGCTCGATCAGCAACAGGTGAGCGCACAGATCCTTCAGATGCTGGCTGACTGGCAAGCGCAGGGCCTGACGGTAAGCGGGGTCGAGATCGATCACGACGCCGGTAATGCGCGTTTGCTGGCGTACAGCGAATTTCTCGTGCATCTGCGTGGCGCATTGCCGGCCAACTTGCCGCTGAGCATCACTGCGTTGCCGGCGTGGCTCGACAGTTCGCAACTGCCGGCACTGCTGGCCAGCGTCGACAGCAGTGTGCTGCAGGTGCACGCGGTCAGCGATCCGCGTCGTGGTCTGTTCGACCCCGAGCAGGCGCGGCGCTGGGCCAAGGCCTGGGGGCGAGTGAGCGACAAACCGTTTTATCTGGCGCTGCCGGCCTACGGCGTGGCGCTGTTGCCGGATGCCGATGGCGTTCCGGTGGTGGAAAGTGAAGTGCCACTCGAGCGCGGCGGCCAGCGGCGCGAATTGCTCGCCGATCCGCAACAACTGAGCCGACTGGCCACTGACATGCGCGAGGATCGCCCGGAACATCTGGCCGGGTTGATCTGGTTTCGTCTGCCGCTGGCCAATGATCGCCGCGCCTGGAGCCTCAGTACGCTGCGCGCTGTGGCCCGTGGCGATACGTTGAGCAGCCGGCTCGGTCTGACGTTCAGCGACCACGATGGCCTGCAGGACATCGCCCTGCGCAATGTCGGTAACCTCGACAGTGCCTGGCCCACGCGCATCACCGTCAAGGCCAGCGCTTGCGAGGGCGCCGATGCGCTTGCCGGTTACGCGTTGCAACAGAGCGCGGATCTGCTTACCTTCACCCGCCTGCGCGACGGTCGTCTGCCGGCGGGTGGACAACGTGCCATCGGTTGGGCGCGCTGTGCATTTATTGATCAAGGAGGTTCGCATGTTGACCCGTAACTGGCCCCGCCATCTGCTCTGCCTGAGCCTCAGCCTGCCGCTGGGTTCGGCGCTGGCCTGCGGCCCGGACTTTCCGATGCGCCTGCTCGACAATCGTGGGCAAAGCCTGGCCGAGCTGCCGGAGGGCAACTTCAACTTCGAGATCAGCCGCCTCGGCAAAACCATTGCCGGACTGAAGAACGTTACCGCCGCGACGCAGAATCCCGACGACATGTACGGCGACGAGAACGAGCCTGCGGCGCTTCGCGAAAAAGCCGAACAGGTGGGTCTGAGCGCCGAGCAGCAAGCACTGGTCAAGCAACTGCGCGGCCTGACCGACGCGCGTCAGGTCGAGGCGCAGGGCGCCAGCCTGCCGGCGGAAATGCGCTTGTACGTGGCCGGCGCGGTGGCGTTTGCCACTGGCGATCATCCGCTGGCGATCGAATACTTCAACAAAGTGCTGGCGCTGCCGGCCGATCAGCGTCCGCTGCGCAGCACTTGGGCGGCATACTCCCTGGGCCGCGCCTGGTTTGCCATGAGTGCCGAGGCGGACGATGTCATTGAAGTGCTGGAGGACGCACGCGCAGCCTTCCGTCAGGCCCGACAATTGAGCATCGATGGCTTCAGCGATCCGCTGGAACTCGGTGTCGCCAGTCTCGGTGAGGAGGCGCGAGTGCTGCGCAACGCCGGTGACTGGAACGGCGCCATCGAACTGTATGAAGCGCAGAACCTGCACGGCTCGGCCGTGGGTTATACCTCGCTGAAACAACTGATGAATGAGCTGGCCGAACTGCCCGAGCCGCAACTGGCCAAGTTGCTGGAGCGCAAGGCTGTGCAGCAATTGGTTACCGCCTCGTTGATCAGCCGCATGGGCTGGTCGTTCGACGAACAACCGCCGAACGAGAAGAAGCTGATCAAGCTGCTGCAGGACAGCACCCGTGGCAGCCTGGAAAACGCCGATCGACTGGCGGCCATGAACTATCAACAAGGTGATTACGCCAGCGCCAAAGCCTTCCTTGAAAATGCCGGTGATGGCGGATTGGCGTGGTGGTTGCGGGCCAAGCTGGCGGTGCGTGACGGTGATAAAAATGCCGCGGCTGCCGCCTATTCCAAAGCTGCGCAGGCTTTCCCGCAGAGCGAGGATTGGGGCTACCGGCGCACCCCGGACTGGGACTTTGAAACCGTCCAGCCGAAATGCCGGGTCGAAGGCGAGAGCGCGATTCTCGCGCTGCAACGTGGCGAATACCTGCAAGCGTTCGTGCAGTTGTATCGCAGCAACAGCATCTACTGGTTCGACGCGGCGACGGTGGCCGAGCGCGTGCTGACGGTCGATGAGCTCAAGCGCTATGTCGATGACAACGTGCCGGCGCCGCCGGCGCTGACCCAGCAGCAGCGCGACAACTATGTGCCGCTGCCGGTCGCCGCCAGCCTGCGCAATCTGCTGGGCCGGCGCTTGCTGCGTGAAGGGCATTACGAGGAAGCGGTCGGCTATTTCGACAATCCCGACCTGCAGCACAAGGCCCGGCTCTACGGCGAACAACGGATGAAGGCCGACGCTGCGTGGTGGCCGACCAAACGCGCCAGCGCCTTGTACAACGCGGCGTGGACCGCGCGTGAATGGGGCATGGACATTCTCGGTTACGAGATGGCGCCGGATTACGCCACGTTTGGCGGCAATTACAGTCTGGAAAGCACCGAGCTGAAAGTCGGGCCGCTGGTGGCCGAGGCTGAAGTCCAGCGCCAGAAGGCCAGCCAGGCGCAACCGGACGAGCGTTATCACTACCGTTTTGTCGCTACCGCGCTGGCCAGCCGGGCTGCCGACAACTTGCCGCACACCAGTCAGGCGTTTGCTGCGGTGTTGTGCAATGCCGCCGGTTTCAACAGCAGCCTTGAAGAACAGAGCGCGTTGTATCGACGCTACGTCAACGAAGGCCCATACGTGCCTTGGGCGGTGGACTTCGGCAATCAGTGCCCGTACCCGGATTTCGAAAACGCCGACAAGCGTTACGTCACCCAGGTGACCGATGCCGTACGCAATACGTTGCGCCCGTATAAATGGCCGGTGGTCGGTGTCCTGGTGCTGTTCAGTGCGGGCGCCTTGGTGTTGCTCAGTCGTCGGCGCAAGGCACGCAAGCCCTAAGCCTGCTGGATAAACGTCAGGCGCACGGCAAAGCCGATCAACAGGCTGCCGAACAGCCATTGCTGAACGCGTTGGGCGGTTGGACTGTGTTGCAGCCAACGGCCCAGCGCCGCGCCGGTCAGGGCATAGGCGCTGTCGAACAGCAGCCCGACGCCCACCAGCAACACGCCGAGGGTGGCAAATTGGGTCAGTACCGCTGCGCCGTCATTGACGATGAATTGCGGCAACAGCACCGAGCAGAACAGCAACGCCTTGGGGTTGAGCAGATTGGTCAGCAGGCCACGGCGAATCGCCTCGCGCCATTGCCCTTGGGTGTGTGTCACGGCAGGCGTGTTCAGGTTCGGCAGCAAGCTGCTGCGCAAGCATTGAATGCCGATCCACAGCAGGTACGCCGCCCCGGCCAGACGCACCATATCAAACGTCCACGGTGCCGCCTTGAACAGCGCCGCCAGACCCAATGCCGCCAATGCCACGTGACAGCCTCGGGCGATCGCCAAGCCAACGGCGGTCGCCAGCGCCGTACCGCGACCCTGTCGGGCACCGGTTTGCAGCAACAGGATCATGTCCGGCCCCGGCAACAGGAAGACCACCGCCAATGCCAGAAAAAACAGCCAGATACTTGTCATGTCGCAGCCCTTTCGTTGTCGATTCGGTGAGCAAAGTTTATGGCGCAAGGGCGGGGCAGGTGCTTGCGAAGTCAGCTTCAAAAAGCCACAGGATTGGCATAACCTGCTTTCTTTTTGCCACTTGACCAGCAGGATCTGCCAACCATGAAACTCGACGCTTTTGACCGCAAGATTCTCGCGGCGCTGCAACGCAACGGCCGGCTAAGCAACGTCGAACTGGCGGATGAGATCGGCCTGTCGGCGTCACCGTGCCTGCGTCGGGTGCGGATGCTCGAGGAGGCCGGGGTGATTCGTGGCTATCAGGCCAACCTCGATCGCGATGAGGTGGGGTTGGGGCTGACGGTGTTTGTCGGGGTCAAGGTCGAGCGCCACAACGATGAGCAGGCCGAAGCCTTTTACGCGGCGGTCACGGCACTGCCGGAGGTGATTTCAGCGTTTCTGGTGTCCGGGGAATCGGACTTTCTGTTGCAAGTGGTAGTGCCGGACCTGCGCGCGTATGACCGCTTTCTCAGCGGCTGTCTGCTGAAGCTGCCGGGGGTGAGTGACATTCGCAGCAACTTTGCGATTCACACCGTGAAGACGCCGGGTGCGTTGCCGTTGGGGCATCTGCCGCTGTAGAGCGGGTTGCTCCCACATTCGACCGCAGTCCTCCAGCAGGAACACGGTCAACTGTGGGAGCTGGCTTGCCAGCGATAGCGGTGTGTCAGCGACCGCAACGGTTACAGGACTGACGCCATCGCTGGCAAGCCAGCTCCCACAGGGTTTAGGTGACCACCTACATCTGCGTTGCCATCCCCTCGACATTCATCGCCGCCTGACGCAGCGCCTCGGAGCGGGTCGGGTGCGGATGGCAGGTCAGCGCGATGTCTTCGGCCGAGGCGCTGAACTCCATGGCCACGCAATATTCACCAATCATTTCGCTGACACTCGGGCCGACCAGGTGCACACCGAGGATTTCGTCTGTGCGTTCGTCGGCGAGGACTTTGGCAAAGCCTTCGGTTTCGTGATTGATCTTCGCCCGACTGTTGGCGGTGAACGGGAATTTGCCGACTTTGTAGGCACGTCCTTCGGCCTTCAGTTGCTCTTCGGTCTTGCCGACGCTGGCCAGTTCCGGCCGGGTGTAGATGACGTTGGGAATCAATTCGTAATTGACCTCGCCGGCCTTGCCAACGATTTGTTCGACACAGGCCATCGCTTCGTCTTCAGCTTTGTGCGCGAGCATCGGCCCGGACGTTACGTCGCCGATTACCCAGACGCCATTGGCTTCGGTGCGGTGCTGGCGGTTGGCGAGCATGCCACGCTTGTCGGTGCTCAGCCCGACGTTCTCCAGGCCCAGGCCTTTGGTGTACGGGCGCCGGCCGATCGCGACCAGTACGTAGTCGGCTTCCAGTAACTCGGCGCTGCCGCCCGCTGCAGGTTCGACGCTGAGCTGCACCCCGTTGGCCGAGGTCGTGGCGCGGGTGACTTTCGAGCTCAATTTGAAGCTGATGCCTTGCTTGCTCAGCGAACGCTGCAGGGTCTTGCCGGCCTCGGCATCGACGCCCGGACAGATGCGGTCGAGGTATTCGACCACGGTCACCTGGGCGCCGAGACGCCGCCAGACCGAGCCCAGCTCCAGGCCGATCACTCCTGCACCGATGACCACCAGATGCTTGGGTACTTCACTCAGCGACAGCGCGCCGGTGGAGTCGAGGATGCGCTGATTGTCGATCTCGACGCCGGGCAGGGGCGTGGGTTCGGAGCCGGTGGCGATGATGATGTCCTTGGCGCTCAGCTCGGTCTTGTTGCCCTGATCGTCGGTCACCGTGACTTTGCCCGGTCCATTGATGTGGCCCCAGCCTTTGATCCAGTCGACCTTGTTCTTGCGAAACAGAAACTCGATGCCTTTGGTCAGGCCGCTCACGCTGTCGTCTTTCTGTTTCATCATTTGCGCGAGGTTGAGCGTGGGTTTGACCTCGATGCCGAGGTTGGCGAACTCCGCACCCATGGCCGCGTCGTACAGCTCCTAAGCATGCAGCAAGGCCTTGGACGGCATGCAACCGACGTTCAGGCACGTGCCGCCGAGGGTGGCGCGGCCTTCCACACACGCGGCTTTCAGGCCCAACTGGCCGGCGCGGATCGCCGCGTTATAACCACCGGGGCCGCCGCCCAGAATGACCACGTCGTAGTGACTCATGCTCTTGCTCCTCGTTGGGGATGCGGATCGCTAAAAGTAGTAGGCGATTAAAATTACGAACGTAATATGTGCGTTTCCGGACATTTCGGTCAAGGCTTCAGGCAAGCGACAGGTTGCGCATCTTTAGATAAGCGAATTTGTGTACGAATATTTCACGCTTTTCGTTATATCGTAACGATTGGACCGGTGAATCAATGGCTTTGGGGTGATATGCAAGTCGATCTGGATGTCGATGGCACGCAAGTGACCGGGTTGCCGCGCTTTCAGCAAGCGGCTGCGCAGGGGCGACGATTGCGCCGTCTGGCCTTTGGCCTCGGTGGATTGGCCGGGGCAGGGTGGGTGCTGGCGTTGTTTGTCGAGCTGTTTGCCGCGCAATCGATATGGCCGGCCTTGCTGGTGAATCTGGGCGCGGCGTTGCTGGTGCTGGTCGCCGGACTGCAGTCGGCGTGGTGGGTGACGCAATGGCGCGCACGGGTCATGCACCCAGTGGCGCAGCAACCGCTGAACGAGGTCGAGCAAACCGCTCCTGACGGCTGGTACGAACGGGTGCTGGAGCGATTGAGTCAGCGCGGTCTGCACCTGCTCGGTCAGATTGGCGTGGCCACGTTGTGGCTGGGCGGCTGGTCAGTGCTGGTGATTATCGGCATCGAACAAGTCTGGAACCTTGCGTTGCCGCCAGCTGCGGTTGGGCTGTCGGCTACGGTGGGCGCCGTGCTGATGTTGCTGTTGGGTTTCGGCCTGTTGGTGCTGGAGCGGCAACTGGCTCAGGAAAACCCCGCGCAATGGCCGGAAGCCGGGTCCCTTGCGCAACTTGCGCGGGTGGCGATCATCAGTCTGGTACTGGGGGCGTTGTGCCTGCTGTTCGCCAGCGAGGCTTCGGTGTGGCCCGTGCGCCTTGCGGTATTGATCGGGATCTTGCCGGGATTGATCGCGATCGAGTTGCTATTGCGCGCAGTTTTGTCGGTATTCAGCCCTCGACGCGAGCAGCTGGAACCGACTCTGCTGGCGCGCAGTTTTGTTGCCGATATGCTGCGTTGGCCACCACAGCCATTACTCGCTTTGCAGCACGAACTGCACAACCGGTTCGGCATCGATTTGCGTCAGATCTGGGCGTTCAGCTACATGCGCCGCGCTTTTCTGCCGGTGCTGGCGCTGGTCGCCGCCTTCGGATGGCTGCTGACCGGGATCCACGAAATCCCGCTGCAAGGGCGCGGTATCTACGAGCGCTTCGGCAAACCGGTACAAGTCTTTGGCCCTGGCTTGCACGCCGGTTTGCCGTGGCCACTGGGCCGTGTATTGAGCGTCGAGAACGGTGTGGTGCACGAATTGGCAACCAGCGTCGGCGATGCGCCTGCGCCGACACAGGCTGACCCCGCCGAAGGCCCGGCGCCGATGAGCGCCAACCGCTTGTGGGATGCCAGCCACGTTAACGACAAATCCCAAGTGATCGCCAGCAGCCGTGGCGATCAGCAGAGCTTTCAGATCGTCAACATGGACGTGCGCTTCGTTTATCGCATTGGTCTGAGTGATCAGGATACTTTGGCCGCGACTTACAACAATGCCGATGTGCCGACGCTGATTCGCAGCACCGCGAGCCGGATTCTGGTGCACGACTTTGCCTCGCGTACCCTCGACGGTCTGCTCGGTGCTGACCGGGTTGGGCTGGGCGAAGAAATCGGTCGCGCGGTGCAAGGCGATCTGCAGAAGCTCAACAGCGGCGTGGAAATTCTCGCCACCGTGGTCGAAGCGATTCACCCGCCAGCCGGCGCCGCCAATGCTTATCACGGTGTGCAAGCGGCACAGATCGGCGCGCAGGCGTTGATCTCCCGTGAGCGCGGCGCTGCGGCTGAAGCCAGTAACCAGGCGTTGTTGCAGGCCAGCCTTGCCCGTGATCAGGCCAGTGCCAGCGCTCGCGAAATCAACGCCACGGCGCAGGCGGCAGACCTGAAGTTCAGCGCTGAACAGAAAGCTTATGCCAGCGCTGGTCAGGCATTCGTGCTGGAGCAATACCTCAGCCAACTTAGCCACGGTCTGAGCAAAGCCAAACTGTTGGTACTCGACCACCGATTAGGCGGCAGCAGCAATGCGCCGACCATCGACCTGCGTACGTTCACGCTGCCGGCTGATCCGACGCCTGCGCGCACCACCGCTCAACCAGGAGTTGCCCCTTGAGCCAGTCGCACACTCACGATTCCCATGATCACAGCGGCCACGATCACGGCCACGCCGGGCATCACCATCATCATGGGCATCATCACCATCACCACGGTGCGCCGGAGGACGCGGGACCGTTCCCTTGGCGGCGGATGGGCTGGGCGCTGTTGCTGGTGGCGTTTGCCATTGCGGCGGCGAGCCTGGTGCAAGTGCGCTCGGGTGAAGCCACGGTCATCACCCGTTTCGGCAATCCTTCACGGGTGCTGCTTGAACCCGGTTTGAGCTGGCGCTGGCCGGCGCCGTTCGAAGCGGCGATCCCGGTGGATCTGCGCCTGCGCACCACCTCCAGCGGTTTGCAGGATGTCGGCACTCGCGACGGTTTGCGCATCATCGTCCAGGCCTACGTGGCGTGGCAGGTGCAGGGCGATCCGGATAACGTGCAGCGTTTCATGCGCGCGGTGCAGAACCAGCCGGACGAAGCGGCGCGGCAGATTCGTACCTTTGTCGGCTCGGCGCTGGAAACCACCGCCAGCAGTTTCGACCTGGCGGATCTGGTGAATACTGATGCCGGCAAAGTGCGTATTGCCGATTTCGAGGCGCAACTGCGTCAGCAGATCGACCAGCAGTTGCTGGCCACTTACGGTGTGCGCGTGGTGCAGGTGGGCATCGAACGCCTGACCTTGCCTTCGGTCACGCTCACCGCCACGGTCGATCGGATGCGCGCGGAGCGTGAAACAATTGCCACCGAACGCACCGCCATCGGTAAGCGGGAAGCTGCACAAATTCGTTCTGCTGCCGAGCGCGATGCACGAATTGTTCAGGCTGACGCGACAGTTAAAGCCGCAGAAATCGAAGCGCAATCCCGAGTCGAAGCGGCGCAAATTTATGGCCGTGCCTACGCTGGGTCGCCGCAGTTGTACAACCTGCTGCGTTCGCTGGACACCCTGGGCACTATCGTCACGCCGGACACCAAGCTAATCCTGCGCACCGACGCCGCGCCATTCCGCGTGCTGGTGGACGGCCCGCCGAATGTCGAAAACAAATCCGGATCGCAGCCATGAGTGATGAAGTTCCACGTGGAACACATTCGCTGAGCAGTCCGTGGATTCAGGCCGGACGTTTGGCGTTTTTTGCCTTGTACGCGGTCACGGTGTTGGCCGCGTTGGCGTGGGCGTTTTCCAATGTGCGGCAGATCGATCCGCAGAATCGCGCCGTGGTTCTGCACTTTGGCGCACTGGAACGCATCCAGAATGCCGGGCTGTTACTGGCTTGGCCACAGCCGTTCGAGCAGGTGGTTTTACTACCGGCAGCGGATCGGGTGATCGAGCGTCGAGTGGAAAACCTGCTGCGCAGCAGTGAGGCGATCAAGGCTGATCGTGTAGCGACTTTCGCCACACCGCTAAGCGATGCATTGGCCGGTTCCGGTTACTTGCTGACGGGGGACGCCGGCGTGGTGCAACTGGATGTGCGGGTGTTTTACAAAGTGACCGACCCTTACGACTTCGTCCTGCAGGGTGGTCATGTGCTGCCGGCACTGGATCGGCTGGTCACCCGTAGCGCTGTGGCTTTGACCGCTGCCCGGGATCTGGACACGATTCTGGTCGCCCGTCCGGAGTTGATCGGTACTGATAACCAGGCCGCCGAAAGACGTGAGCGTCTGCGCGGTGATCTGGTGCAAGGCATCAACAAGCGCTTGGCTGAGTTGAAGGCGAGCGGGCAGGGCATCGGCATTGAAGTGGCGCGGGTCGACGTGCAGTCGAGTCTGCCGGACCCTGCGGTCAGCGCTTTCAATGCGGTTCTGACCGCCAGCCAGCAAGCCGACAAAGCCGTTGCCAACGCACGCACCGAAGCAGAAAAACTTACCCAGACCGCCAACGAACAAGCCGACCGCATCCTGCAAGTGGCCCACGCGCAGGCCGGCGAACGGTTGGCAAAAGCCGCTGCCGATACCGCCACGGTGCTGAGCCTGGCCAAGGCGCAACAACAGGGTACCGACCCGCAGATGCTCCTGCGGCTGTACCGTGAACGCATGCCGAAGATTCTTGGCCAGGCCGGTTCAGTGACCACGGTCGATCCGAAAGACGATTCCCGCCTGATCATTCAGGGAGCCAGCAAATGACTGCGACCACTGCCGCACCGAGCCTGTTGTCCTCGGCCGAACAGCGCCGCGCCGCACGGCAATTGACCTTGGCGATGCTCGCCCTTGGCTTGCTCGGCCTCGGTCTGCTCTGGCGCTGGCTGTTACCGGAGCAAACCGGTGTCAGTCAGTTGCTGCTGGGTTTCGCTTCTCTATTGGTGGCGGTGCCGGTGATGCGCTCGGCGTGGTACAGCCTGCGCTATCCAAGCCTGCACGGCATCACCGATCAATTGATCGCCCTGGCGATGCTCGGTGCGTGGGCGACCGGCGATCTGCTGACCGCCGCGTTGCTGCCGATCATCATGATCTTCGGCCACGTGCTGGAAGAGCGCAGCGTGATCGGCTCGCAGGAAGCGATTCACGCCCTCGGCCAGTTGACCCGCAGTCACGCGCGCAAGATTCAGTCCGATGGCTCGATCATCGAAGTCGATAACGGCACGCTGAAACCCGGCGACACGGTTGAGGTGCGGGCCGGAGATCGGGTGCCAGCGGATGGTCGAGTGTTGTTCGGCCAGGCCAGCCTTGACACGGCGTCGATTACCGGTGAGTCGGTTCCGGTGGAAACGGCGGTGGGCATGACGGTGTTTGGTGGCGCGATCAACCTCGACGGCTTGCTGCGCATCGAGGTGACCCGTACCGGCGATCAATCGACGCTGGGCAAAGTCATTGCGCTGATGCAGAACGCCGAGCGCTCGAAGCCGCCCATAATGCGCCTGCTTGAGCGCTATGCCGGTAGCTACATGGTGCTGGTGTTGCTGCTGGCGGCGGTGACCTGGTTTGTCACCCATGACGCGCAGGCGATGCTCGCGGTGCTGGTGGCGGCATGTCCCTGCGCTTTGGTGCTGTCGGCACCGGCCACGGCGATTGCCGGCGTGGCAGTGGCGGCGCGCCACGGCATTCTGATTCGCAGTTCGGCGTTCCTTGAGGAGTTGGCAGATCTCACTTCACTGGTGGTCGACAAAACCGGCACGCTGACTTACGGCACCTTGCGTTTGCAATCGATCAGCAGCCCACGACTGGATCAGGCCTCGGTAATGGCACTGGCCGCCAGCCTCGGGGCGGCCAGCAGCCACCCGGTCAGCCGCGCGTTGGCTGGGCTGGTCAGTCAGGAACAGAGCCTGCCGCTGACTGATATTCATGAGCGTCAGGGTCTCGGTGTAGTCGCCACGACTGCCCAAGGCGAGGCGGCGTTGGGCCGGCCCGAGTTGTTCGCGCAACTGGATATCGTCACCACCACCGTTCCCGAGCACGATGGGCCGATTGCCGGATTGGCACTGAACAGCGAATTTGTCGCCTGGCTGTTGCTGGCCGACAGCGTCAAACCGGAAGCCCGCTTTGCCCTCAGCGAATTGCGCGAGCTCGGTCTGGGTCGCCAGTTGCTGTTGACCGGCGACCGCCTGAGTGTCGCGCAGACCCTGGCCCGCGAGGTCGGCCTGCAAGAGCTGGAAGCGCAGGCGCTGCCCGAGGACAAACTCAACCGCGTACTGAAGGAAATCGACAACGGATTTCGGCCGATGGTGGTGGGCGACGGCATCAATGATTCGCTGGCGCTGAAGGCTGGTGTGGTCGGTGTCGCAATGGGCGCGGGCGGCGCTGACATCGCACTGGCCTCGGCGGATATCGTCTTGATCGGCAGTGATCTGCGCCGCCTCGGAACCTGTGTGCGGCTCAGCCGCCAATGCCGACGAACCTTGCAGGTTAACGTGATCATCGGTCTGGGCTGGACCTTGGCGATTGTCATCTTTGCTGCATTTGGCTGGCTCGGCGCGGCCGGGGCGATGATCGCCGCGCTGCTGCACAACCTCAGCACGTTGCTGGTGTTGGGCAATGCCGGACGGCTGCTGCGGTTTCAGGAGCCATTGCTCAAGCTCAAGGACGGTCATTGAAATGATTTGCAGCGAACTGTGCGCCGAATAGGCAGTCATCTATATAGAAGGCGCACACGTCATTGCCGGTTTCCGTGTCGAAAGCACGGGTTGCATTCCGGCCTGCTGGCGCGTCTGAAACGATAGTCTCGGCTAATTAAATCGATAGCCTGCTATTTTTCAAGGATGGTCTACCCTCAGATCTGACGTCTGAAACAAGGGGGGATTTTCCATGCTCGCGCAACTTCCACCGGCCTTACAGAATCTGCAGCTTCCGCTTCGCCTGCGACTCTGGGACGGCCATGAGTTCAACCTGGGGCCGACGCCCAGCGTCACCATCGTGGTCAAGGACCCGACGATGGTCACCCAGTTCACCCATCCAAGCCTCGACGCGCTGGGGGCGGCGTTTGTTGAAGGCAAGCTCGAACTGGAGGGCTCGATCAGCGAGGTCATCCGGGTCTGCGACGAATTGAGCAGCGCCTTGCTCGATGAAGATGAAGGCGCTCAGCCAGTGCGTGCAGTGCACGACAAGGAAACCGACGCCAAAGCCATTTCCTATCACTATGACCTGTCCAACGCGTTCTATCAGCTGTGGCTGGACAGCGACATGGCGTATTCCTGCGCGTATTTCGAAACGGGCAGCGAAACCCTGGAGCAGGCGCAGCAAGCCAAATTCCGCCATCTGTGCCGCAAGCTGCGTTTGCAGCCGGGCGATTACCTGCTGGATGTCGGTTGCGGCTGGGGTGGTCTGGCGCGTTACGCCGCACGTGAATTCGGCGCCAAAGTGTTCGGCATCACCCTGAGCAAGGAACAGCTGGAACTGGCCCGCGAGCGGGTCAAGGCCGAGGGCCTGGAAGATCAGGTTGAGCTGCAATTGCTCGACTACCGCGATCTGCCGCAGGACGGGCGTTTCGACAAGGTAGTCAGCGTCGGCATGTTCGAACACGTCGGTCACGCCAACCTCGCTGAATACTGCAAAGTCCTGTTCGGTGCAGTGAAGGAGGGCGGTCTGGTGATGAATCACGGCATCACCGCCAAACACACCGATGGTCGTCCGGTAGGACGCGGCGCTGGCGACTTCATCGAGAAATACGTGTTCCCCAACGGCGAGTTGCCACACCTGGCGATGATCTCGGCCGAGATCAGCGAAGCCGGGCTGGAGATCGTCGATGTCGAAAGCCTGCGTCTGCATTACGCGCGCACGCTGGATCACTGGAGCGAGCGGCTGGAGGATAACCTCGAAGCGGCCGGGAAACTGGTACCGGATCAGGCGTTGCGTATCTGGCGGCTGTATCTGGCTGGATGTGCCTACGCGTTCGCGCGTGGTTGGATCAACCTGCACCAGATTCTGGCAGTGAAGGCTCATCCGGACGGCAGTCATGAACTGCCCTGGACCCGTGACGACATCTACAATCCTTGATGCCTGAACCCTGCCCTCTCCCTTGGAGAGGGTGATGGGCTTCTAGAGAATCGGTGAAATAAGCCGGGCGATTCGCATGCCGAGCTGTTGCAGGCGGTGGATCTCCCGGCTTTCTTCTTTGGCAACCTCATAAGCCTGCTCGAAATCATCGTTGAGCATACGTTCCATGTGGGCGGCGAATTCGCTGTCGACGGTCAGTAGCATCACTTCGAAATTCAGCCGGAACGAACGGTTGTCCAGATTGGCGCTGCCGACGGCGCTGATTTCGCTGTCGATCAACACCACTTTCTGATGCAGGAACCCCGGTTCGTAGCGGAACACCCGCACGCCGGCGCGCACCGCTTCGAATGCATACAGGCTGGACGCGGCGTAGACGATGCGGTGATCGGGGCGCGATGGCAGCAGCAGGCGCACGTCGACGCCGCGCAGCACCGCCAGACGCAACGCGGCGAACACGGCTTCATCGGGAATGAAGTACGGGCTGGTGATCCACACCCGCTCGGTTGCGGCGTGGATCGCTTCGACGAAGAACAGCGAACAGGTTTCGTAGGCGTCGGCCGGGCCGCTGGCCAGCAACTGACAGAGCACGCCGTCGTCCGGGTAAACGTCCGGCAGGATCAGCGGCGGCAATGTGCGCGCGGCCCAGAACCAATCCTCGGCAAATGACTCCTGCATGCAGGCCACCACCGGCCCGCGCACTTGCACATGGGTATCGCGCCATGGCGCCAACGGCGGCTTCTCGCCCATGTATTCATCGCCAACGTTGTGCCCGCCAACAAAGCCGAGCACACCATCGACCACGACGATTTTGCGGTGGTTGCGGAAATTCACCTGGAAGCGATTGAGCCAGCCGCTACGTGTGGCGAAGGCTTTGACCTCGACACCGCCATCGCGCAACGCCTGTACATAACTGTGGGGCAGGGCGTGGCTGCCGATGCGGTCGTAGAGCAGATGAATCGCCACGCCTTCGGCAGCTTTCTTCAGCAACAGATCGCGCAGGCGCTGCCCGAGGCGGTCGTCATGGATGATGAAAAACTGGATCAGTACGGCTTCGCGCGCTTGATCGATGGCCTGGAAAATCGCCTCGAAGGTCGCGTGGCCATTCACCAGCAGTTGCACTTCGTTATTCGCCAGGCATGGCATCCGCCCCAGTTTGGGCATGGCCCGTAGCGAGGCATAGGCATTTGAGGCGCGGGCGGTAAGGGCTTCTTCGACCCACGGACGCCAGTTCAACTCGGAGATCGCCTGGCGCATCTGTTCGTTGGCCTGGCGCCGTGCCTTGATATAGCCGTCGAAGGTACTGCGGCCGAAGACCAGATAAGGGATGAGTGTCAGGTAGGGAATGAAAATCAGCGACAATGCCCAGGCGATCGAGCCTTGGGCGGTGCGAACGGTCAGCACCGCGTGGATCGCGGCGATCAAGCCGAGGCTATGTATCAGGGCGATCAGATAGCCGAAAATGTGCGGTCCAAAATAATCCATGGGGCAGCCTTGCTCCTGAAGACTCAATGCGTAACAGACCATGTTCCGAGGCGAATGTCGCTATTTAATTGGTGCATGAACCGAAGCAATCGGCCGACGTCTAACGGCCACTACTGATCAGGAGTTTTTTCGATGAACGTTCGTCTGCTGGGTTTGGCGCTGGGCCTGGGTTTGGCAATGCCGGTGGTTGCGCAGGCGCAAATGCTGCAGCCGGGGTTGTGGGAAATGACCTCAAGCAACGTCAAGGTCGATGACCAGCCCATGGATGTGCAATCGATCCTCGGCCAGTTGCAAGGCCAGATGACCCCGCAACAACGCGCGGCGCTGGAGAAGAACGGGATCAACATCGGTGGTAAGGGCATTCGTGCCTGTCTGACGCCGCAGCAAGTGGCGACCAACGATATTCCGCTGGCCGATCCGCAGTCGGGCTGCAAACAGCAGATTACCGAGCGCACCGGCAACCAGTGGAAATTCCGCTTCAGCTGCCCGAAAGCGCAAGGCACGGGTGTCGCGACGTTCCTCAGTGATCGTGAGTTCACCACCGTGGCCAACGGCACGTTCAATGCGATCGGGATCAACCAGAAGGGCAGTCTGGAAACCCGTGCGGTGTGGTTGGGTCAGGATTGCGGCACCGTGAAGCCAAGAGCTTAAAAGCTTCGCGAGCAAGCTCGCTCCCACAGGGCCAGCGCGACTCCTTGTGGGAGCGAGCCTGCTCGCGAAGACGTTCTGTCAGACACCTGATCATTTAACGCATAAACCGCAGCGGCAGCCCCTGACAGCTTTCGTTGATGCGCTGCTCCCGCCATGCAATCTGCCCCGACACCAACGTGGTATTCACCCGATAGCGGAAAGTCTTGTCAGCAAACGGCGTCCATCCGCACTGCGACAGAATCGGTTGCCGCGACACCTCCATGGCCGCGGGCTCAACCAGCACCAGATCCGCCCAATACCCCTCGCGCAAATAACCCCGATCCGGAATCGCAAACAGATCCGCCACGCGATGGCTGGTCTTCGCCACCAACGTGGTGATCGGCAGCACGCCATCGGCCACCAGCTCGAGTAGTGCCGGCAGGGCGTGTTGCACCAGCGGTAACCCGGACGGTGCTTCGGTGTAAGGACGCTGTTTTTCCGCCCAGGTATGCGGTGCATGATCGCTGCCGATCACATCCAGCCGGTTGCTCAGCAGCGCCGCGCGCAAGGCGTCTCGGTCGGCCTGGGTCTTGATCGCCGGGTTGCATTTGATCAGGTTGCCGAGTGCTGGATAGTCGCGGTCATCGAACAGCAGGTGGTGCAGGCAGACTTCAGCGCTGATGTGCTTTTGAGTGAGAGGTTTGTCTTCGAACAGCTCCAGCTCGCGAGCGGTAGTCAGGTGCAAAACGTGCAGGCGGGTGCCGTGACGTCTGGCCAGTTCCACCGCCAGCGAAGAGGATCGGTAGCAAGCCTCGGCATCGCGAATCAGTGCATGGATATTCGCCGGCAGGCGTTCGCGCAGACGTGCTGCATTGGCCTCGATGCTTGGTGTGTGTTCGCAATGCGCCAGCAGAATCGTCGGCACTTCGGCGAATAAACGTTCGAGAATCTTAGGATCATCCACCAGCATATTGCCAGTGGAGGCGCCCATGAACACTTTGACCCCGGCCACTTCGCAGGGGTTGAGCGCGGCCACGGTGTCGAGGTTGTCCTGACTGACACCGAAGTGAAATCCGTAGTTGGCCACGGAGTTGATCGCCGCCCGGCGTTTTTTATCCGCCAGCGCTTCGAGATTGAGGGTGGCCGGTTGGGTGTTGGGCATGTCCATGAAACTGGTGATGCCACCCGCCACCGCTGCGCGCGACTCGGAGTGAATACTGCCCTTGGCCGGCGCTCCCGGTTCGCGAAAATGCACCTGATCATCAATCATCCCCGGCAACAGCCATTGGCCATTGGCGTCGATCTCCACACGGGCATTTTCACCGTCGATGCGGCCTGCGATCTTGACGATGCGACCATGGCTGACCAACAGATCGCCGTCGAACTCGCGCCCTTCATTGACCAGTCTGGCGTTGCGAATCAACACGCTGCTCATGGTTCAGAACTCGTTCTGCAAGGCTTTGTAACCGCGCACCAGATCGACATTGGTGCGCGCCACGTCTTCGGAAAACTCCGAGGCGCTGACACTCACCGGCGGGAACTGCGAGAGGTCGGTGCTGGGGCCGATGCGGGTGGTGGAGGGCACGTAGAACGCGTCCGGCAAATCGCGGCCATCGACCACCGAGTTGTGCCGCACCACACAGCCGTCACCGACCACGCAATTGAACAGCACGCTGTTGAATCCGATGAACACCCGGTCGCCGACTACGCACGGGCCATGCACGATCGAGCGGTGAGCGATCGAGGTGAATTCGCCGATGGTCACGGCAGCACCAGATTTCGAATGGATCACCACGCCGTCCTGGATGTTCGAATTGGCGCCGATGGTGATCGGCTCCATCGTGCCCGAAGCGTCTACTTCGTCGGCGCGGATCACCGCGTAGGGGCCGACGAACACATTCTCGCCAATGACCACCTTGCCGCAGATGATCGCGGTTTTGTCGACGTAGGCCGACTCGGCAATTTGCGGCAAATCGCCTGAGGGATTTTTGCGGATCATGGTTGGCTCAGCGCGTCGTAAAGGGTGTTGAGGTTGTATTCGAACAGTCCGGTAAAGGTGCTGGCCGGGCCTCTGGCGGCGAGGGCATCGGAGTACAACGTGCCGCCGATATGCGCGCCGCTTTCATCAGCGATCTGCTTGAGCAGGCGCGCGTCCTTGATGTTTTCCATGAACACCGCTTTGACCTTGGCCTGACGGATCTGCGTGATCAGTGCAGCGACTTCGGCGGCCGATGGTTCGCGCTCGGTGGAAAGACCTTGCGGCGCCATGAAGTCGATGCCGTAGGCCTGCCCGAGATAACCGAAGGCGTCGTGGCTGGTGACGATCTTGCGATTGCCTGGTGGCAGCGAGCCGAGCTTGGTCTTGGCTTCGGCGAGCAGGGCGTAGATCTGTTTCAGGTAGGTCTGGCTGTTGCGTTGATAATCGGCCTTGTTCGCCGGATCGGCGGCGATCAGCGCCTTGGTGATGTTGGCGATGTACAGCTCGGTGTTGGCCAGATTGTGCCAAGCGTGCGGGTCGGGAATGGTTTCACCGTCTTCATCGAGCGAGCGCGGAATCACACCGTGGCTGGCACTGATGAGCGGGGCTTGGGTGCCGGTGCTGGTCACCAGTCGATCGAGCCATGGTTCGAAACCGAGGCCGTTCTTGATGATCAGCTTGGCTTTGAGCAGCGCTTTGGCGTCGTCCGGTGTTGGCTCATAGGTATGCGCATCGGCGTCCGGGCCGACCATGTTGGTGATCTGGATATGCTCGCCGCCGACCTGATGCACCATGTCGGCGAGGATGCTGAAGCTGGTGACCACCGGCAATTTTTCCGCCGCCGATAACGACATCGACAGCAGCAAGCTGAACAACACGAGTAGAACGCGCATCGGGAAACACCTCATTGGGATGTGAGCAAAGGCGGGCGGCGCAGCAGCCCGTGAACCGGTCCGAACACCACGGACAGCAGATAACCGATACCGGCCACCAGCACGATCGCCGGACCGCTGGGCAGCGAGTAGTAGAACGAGATCAACAATCCGCACCACACCGAGAGGCAGCCGATAAGCGCCGAGATGGCAATCAGGCTCGGCAGGCGACGACTCCAGAACCGTGAGGCAGCGGCAGGCAGCATCATCAGACCGACCACCATCAACGCGCCGATGGCCTGGAAACCGATCACCAGATTGAGCACCACCAGGGTCAGGAACACGCCGTGGGCGAGAGGGCCGAGGCGGCTGACGGTTTGCAGGAATAGAGGATCGAGGGTGTCGAGCAGCAGCGGTTTGTAGATGACGGCCATGGCGATCAGGCTGAGGGCCGAGACCCATAACATGCCGTTGAGGGTCGGGCCGTCGACCGCGAGCGCCGAGCCGAACAGCAAGTGCAGCAAGTCGAGGCGTTTGCCAGCGATGCCGAGAATCAGCACGCCGCTGGCGAGTGAGATCGGGTAGATCGCGGCGAGGCTGGCATCTTCGCGCAAACCGGTGCGACGGGTAATCCACGCAGCCAGCCCGGCCATGCTCAGGCCCGCACCCAGACCGCCGAACGTTAGCGCGGGCAGACTCAGACCGGCGAACCAGAAGCCCAATGCGGCGCCGGGAAGAATGCCGTGAGCGACGGCGTCGCCGATCAGGCTCATGCGCCGCAGGATCAGAAAAACGCCGAGCGGTGCTGTGCTGCAGGCCAAGACCAATCCGCCGAGCAGCGCTCGGCGCATGAACAGGAATTCGCTGAACGGTTGCCAAAGGTGGGCGACGGTGAGCATCAAGCCACCTGCGTGCCGGGTGTTTGCTGGATCAGTTCGACGCTGGCGCCAAACACGCATTCGTGGTTTTTGATCAGCAGTGTCTGCGGGATGTGTTGGCGGACGGCGGCCAGGTCGTGGCAGACCACCAACAAGGTTCGACCTTCGGCGTGCCAGGCCTGGATGTGTTGCCAAAGCAATTGCTGACCCAGTTCGTCGAGCGCAGCGTGGGGTTCGTCAAGCAGGAGTAGCGGCGCGTCAGCCAGACTCAAACGGGCGAGCAATGCGCGTTGTAGTTCGCCACCGGAGAGCGCCATCAGCGGGCGTTTCTCGAGTCCGCTCAAGTGCCAATTGTCGAGTGCGTGAGTGAGGCGCTGTGCGCGCAATTGCGTCGACAATCGACGGCCCCAGAACCCGGCAGCCACCAGTTCTTCTAGACTGATGGGAAACTGTCGGTCGAGGTGTTGCTGTTGCGGCAGGAATGACAATCCTCCTTGGCGGGGGACGCCTAGCGCGACTTTTCCGCTCAAGGGTTTCTGCAACCCGGCGATGACTTTCAGCAGGCTGCTTTTACCGCAGCCGTTGGCGCCGACGATAGCGCTCAGACTGCCGCTTTCCAGCGTGACCGTCAGTGGTGAAGTCAGCGGTTGCCCGGGGGCGCCCCAGCTCAAGGAATGGCAGCGGATCATGCGTGTTCTCGATGCCAGTGGCTTTCGGCGACGGCGTCGTGGGCGTGCAGACTTTCAGCGTGGATCACTCGCAGGTGGAACCCGCTGACACCAGGGCAGCGACGCAGGGCCAGATGGAGTCGTCGCGCGGCGTCCTCGCAGAACATCAGGTTCTGCCCGTTGGCCAGCGCGAAGGCTTGTTCGTCGGCGCGTTTCACGGCGGTTTGCACGGCGGTGCCCAGTGCGGCTTCAGCGTCGTTGATGATCACGCTCAGGGGCAACTCATCGATAAACTCCTCCAGATGCATGTGCAATTGCGCGGTGCTGCGTTGGCTGTGCGGAGTGGCAACGATGCCGTGGCTTGAGCCAAGCCAAGCCAGAACTTCAGCGTGCTGCAGTGGCTTATTGGCAAAATCATCGATGAACTGCTGCTGGATCAGTTGCCTTGCTAATGCGGCTGAGCACGGGCAGGTCGAGGAGTAGGGCACATCGATCTTGAGTTCCACGTGGAACACTTTGTTTTTGAGGCTGGCAGAAATGCTCACTGGATAGCTTTTCCACCCCGCCAGTGGGCTGACCAACGCGGGTCGTTTCAGCAGCACTTCGCTGTGGATATTCAGGTAAGCATTGCTGGATAAGCCCTCGTGGCTCGCCAGAAAATCGTCCAGTACCTGATGCAAAACCCGTGGAGAAAGGTTCTGCTGCTCAAGCCTTGCCAAGGCCAGATACAAACGCGACATGTGAATGCCACGCGCCTCACCATCGTCAAGACTGACGCCTGCATCTGCCTTCGCGCTCAGACGTTGGCCATCCAATAATACCGGCAAGGCAATGCCGCGCATTCCCACCCACTCAAGCGGTAATGCTTGTCGAGAGGCTTGAGTGGCGATATCCGGAAGTGTCAGCGAATTCATGTTCGGAACCATCGTGTTGACTGAATTGGATGTTACATTATAACAATTCAAATCACGATGCTTTTTTCATGAACGGGTTTTCATATGCACAGACGCCACTTGCTCAGTTTGTTTTTGACCAGCGCAGCCTTGGCTCTGCCCTTCAGTGTCTCAGCAACCCAAGTGCGAAATGCGCGGCTCTGGCGTTCGCGTGAAAAGCTGCGACTGGTCTTCGATTTGAGCGGCCCGGTGCGCTACAAAACGTTCACGTTGAGTGCTCCAGAGCGTTTGATCATTGACCTGTCCGGGGCGAGTCTGAGTGGTGATTTCAGTCAATTGCCGTTAGCAGATACGGCCATTCGCTCGATCCGCGCCGGGCATGTTGGTCTAGGCGATACCCGGATCGTTCTCGATCTGAACACTCCCGTTCTATTGAACAGCTTTGTTTTGGCACCGCAGGATGGTCAAGGCCACCGTTTGGTGCTCGATCTGGTGAACGCCGATAAAGTCCTGAGCACCGCAGTAGTTCCACGTGAAACATCCACGAATAACCATCACCTTAAACGCGACATCATTGTCGTGGTTGATCCCGGACACGGTGGTAAAGACCCTGGTGCCGTCGGCGCCAAGGGTGAGCGGGAAAAGGACGTGGTGCTGTCCATCGCACAATTGCTCGCCAAACGTCTTAAAAAGGAGAAGGGCTTCGACGTGAAGTTGGTTCGCAATGACGATTTTTTCGTGCCCCTTCGCAAGCGTGTAGACATTGCCCGTCAGCACAAGGCCGACATGTTTATCTCCGTGCACGCCGATGCAGCGCCGCGTCTGACGGCGTCGGGAGCTTCGGTGTATTGCCTGTCAGAAGGGGGTGCGACGTCAGCGACTGCACGCTTCATGGCACAGCGCGAGAACGGCGCGGATCTGCTCGGCGCGACCAGTCTGCTTAATCTCAAGGACAAGGATCCGATGCTCGCCGGCGTGATCCTCGACATGTCGATGAACGCCACCATCGCCGCCAGTCTGCAACTCGGCAGCAGCATATTGGGCAGTCTGCAAGGCATCACCACATTGCATCAAAAGCGCGTGGAACAGGCGGGGTTTGCGGTGCTGAAGTCGCCGGATGTGCCGTCGATCCTGGTAGAAACCGGCTTTATTTCCAATGCGCGTGACAGCCAGCGCCTGGTGACAACTCGACATCAACAGGCTATCGCTAACGGGTTGTTTGAAGGATTGCAGCGCTATTTCCAGCAGAACCCGCCAATCGATAGTTACATCGCCTGGCAGCAGACGCAGAAAAAGGTGCAGGTTTAGCAGCCGGTGATCCGGCTGCAGGTGAACTTCGCGCTGCTGCCGCCTGAGCTGGAGAAGCGATTGATCGTCGTCCAGCCAACGCGACGGGTGTAGCCGACCCAGGCTTCGCCGTCAGAGGCGATGCCGGTGAAGAACGTCAGTTGGCCGAACCGACTGTTGGTCTGCGCCCAGTAGCGTTTGCCGTCCTTTTCAAAGCCGCGCAGGTAAATCGTGCTGCCCACCGTATTCACGCTGTAGGCGTTGCCTTGCGCATCGACACATGCCAGCAGGTTAGCGCTGTGTGTGCACTTGGCGAGCATCGGCGCTTGTCCCCATACGTTGGCACCCGACAGCAATGCCAGACTCATTAGCGAGCATTTCAGGACATTTTTCATCACGGTTCCCGACGGGCATATGGCATGCAGCTTCATGCTCTTTATCGGTTTGGGCAAGAGCAGGTCTGGCTAATTCATATTGTTATACTATAACATCAATTTTATTGAGCCTGAGTCCGCCGATTTAAAGCGTCAGCTTCTGCCGTCACTCTGTCTCGAAGCTCTAGAACGCGGCGCGTTACGCCAAATCCGGCATAAACGCCCATCGGCCACCATCTGATGAGGATTATCCAATGTCATCTCCGCTTCCCGTGACCGTTCTTTCGGGCTTTCTCGGCGCCGGAAAAAGTACGGTTTTGAATTACGTACTACGTAATCGAGAAGGCTTGCGCGTTGCAGTCATCGTTAACGATATGAGCGAGATCAACATTGATGG
This sequence comes from Pseudomonas sp. 22189, assembly GCF_052045635.1. NCBI lineage: Bacteria > Pseudomonadati > Pseudomonadota > Gammaproteobacteria > Pseudomonadales > Pseudomonadaceae > Pseudomonas > Pseudomonas sp. 22189. Next base: position 213,702 of record NZ_JBQEPG010000003.1, on the reverse strand, counting down.
CAGCGAAGTCCAGCGCGATGTCCGCCTGAACCGTGCTGAAGAAAAACTGGTGGAGATGAGCAATGGTTGTATCTGCTGTACGTTACGCGAGGACCTGTTGGAAGAGGTCAGCAAACTTGCTCGTGAAGGTCGTTTCGATTATCTGCTCATCGAATCCACCGGTATTTCCGAGCCGCTGCCGGTCGCCGAAACCTTCACCTTCCGCGATGAGCTGGGTCAGAGCCTCGCCGACGTTGCTCGACTCGACACCATGGTCACGGTAGTCGACGGCGTGAACTTTCTCCTCGACTATCAGGCTGCCGAGAGCCTCGCGTCCCGCGGCGAGACCTTGGGCGATGAAGATGAACGCTCGATCACCGACCTGTTGATCGAACAAATCGAGTTCGCCGACGTATTGCTGATCAGCAAGATCGACCTCATCAGCCACCAGGCGCGCGACGAACTCACGGCAATTCTCAAGCGCCTCAATGCCCAGGCGGAAATTATCCCGATGGTGATGGGCGAGGTGGTGCTGGAGAAGATCCTCAACACGCGCCGATTCGATTTTGACAAAGCCGCCCAAGCCCCGGGCTGGCTGCAGGAATTGCGCGGTGAGCATGTGCCGGAAACCACCGAGTATGGCATTGCTTCCACGGCTTATCGCGCACGCCGCCCGTTCCACCCGCAGCGCTTTTACAGCTTCATTGATCGTCCATGGACGAACGGTAAATTACTGCGCTCCAAGGGTTTTTTCTGGCTCGCCAGCAAGGTCACGGATGCGGGCAGCTGGTCGCAGGCGGGCGGCCTGATGCGCCACGGTTTCGCTGGACGCTGGTGGCGTTTCGTGCCGAAAAACCAATGGCCGCAGGATCAGGACAGTACCGCAGCAATCATGGAAAACTGGACGCCGAGTGTCGGAGATTGTCGTCAGGAGCTGGTATTCATTGGCCAGAACATCGATTTCGTACAGCTCAAGTCGGAGCTCGATGCCTGCCTGCTGACTGACGAAGAAATGGCTGCTGGCGTAGACCGTTGGCGCACGCTGCCGGACCCTTTCGGCCCTTGGCACGATGAGGCCGCCTGATGCTTGCGCTCAAACTGCAGCAGAATCGAGTACGTCATCAGCATCAGGGGGCGACGCCGAAAACGCTGACGCGAATCCTCGAAGACGACGTCAATCTTGCGGTCTGGCAGCGTCAACTGCCGCTGCACATCGCCGATTTCGCAGCGTTGTTGCTGTCGCTCAACGAGCCACTGGCGCAGTCGCTCTGCCTCGAATTGCCGGATGAAGACGGCGAGCCTGATCTCAGTGGACTGGCCGCCGGGTTCCGTGACCTGGAAGGCTATGAAGGCTTTGTCGCTGATCTGGGATGGCTGGTCAGTGCCTTCGCCTGCCTGCTGGGTGCACGGCGTATCGGCTTGCGCCTGCGGGTGCTGGACAAGGCCATGTGTCCGCGTTTCCACGTCGATCATGTGCCGGTGCGCCTGATCACCACGTATGGCGGAATCGGCAGTCAGTGGCTCAAGGAGGGCGCGATGGACCGCGAGCAATTGGGTCAGGCGAACGCTGAGCCAAACGACATGGCAAACATCCAGCAACTGCGCAGTGGCGACGTGGCGCTATTGAAAGGCGAGAAATGGCACGGCAACGAAGGCTTCGGTCTGATCCATCGTTCTCCGCAACTGCCAGCGGGTGAACGACGGTTGCTGCTGACGCTCGACTGGCTCGGTTGACGGCTCAAGGCTTGAGCCATTTACCCTGGCTCTGGCCTTCGCAATACGGCTTCAAATACGCCATGTCTGAAGCCACGCCGTAATAGTGGATATCCTGGCGATAGGGCATATTGGCGACTTGCGCGTTGCTGCACACGCCGAACGCGCCGCTCGGGCATTGATCGACGTACTGCACCTCGACTTTCTGCCCGGCCAGGGTCGGTTGGCAGAACCCGTCGCTGAACAGCTTCTCGGGAATACTGCGGTTTTGCTGGCAAACCTTGACGTCGAGTCGCTCGCCCTGACTGTGCACAACGCAGGCTTGAGCCAAGGCTTCGCTCGACAGCAACATCAACAGCAACGACCATCCCATCCAACGCATGTCCAATCCCCTCAGAAAACGCCCAGTCATGTTGCAGAACATTCCTACCCATGTCATCGCCGGCCCTTTGGGCGCCGGCAAGACCAGTCTGATTCGCCAGCTCATGGCCCAACGGCCGGAGGGCGAGCGCTGGGCGGTGCTGATCAACGAGTTCGGTCAGATCGGCCTCGACGCGGCGCTGCTGACCCGCGATGGCGATGGTATCGCACTGGGCGAAGTTGCCGGGGGCTGTTTGTGTTGCGTGAACGGTGCGCCGTTTCAAATCGGCCTCGGCCGTTTGCTGCGCAAGGCCAGACCGGATCGGCTGTTCATCGAGCCGTCCGGACTGGGCCATCCGGCGCAATTGCTCAAGCAGTTAGGCGAGGCGCCGTGGTTGGGTGTGCTGGCGCTGCAGCCCTGCGTGTTAGTGCTGGATGCCCAGGCGCTGGCCGCCGGGAAAGCGTTGCCCCCCGCTCAGCAGGACGCTTTGGGCAGCGCCGGTCTGCTGTTGCTGAACAAGGCAGAAGGTCTGGATGAGGCTGTGCGGCAGACCATCGCCGAGCGTTTGCCGGCGGTCAAATTGATCTGGACGCAGCAGGCGCACCTGTCTTTACGCGAGTTGCCGGGTGTGACGGCGCAAGCAATGGCGGGTGTGGATAACCTTGTTGTGCCGCAGGGGGCGGGACCGATTCCGGCGCTCTGGAGCGACCCGGCATCGCCGATCTGCCTGAGTCAGGCACAAGAGGGCGGTTGGAGCATCGGCTGGCGTTGGCACCCGGGGCAGACGTTCGATACGCATCGTCTGAGCCAATGGCTGCAGAGCCTGAACTGGCGGCGGGCGAAACTGGTTATCCATAGCGTCGAGGGCTGGGTGTCGGCCAATGCCGTGGATAACGCTGAACTGGATTGGCAGCCCAGCGAGTGGCGACGGGATTCGCGTATAGAGCTGATCTTTGCCGATGCGCGAAGTATCGATGCTTTGCAGTCAGGCTTGACGCAATGTCGAGTTCAAGCGGATTAGCTTACGGCTTCCACTTATTGTGTTCCTGACGCCACTGGCTCAGTTCGATCACTTCGGCCCGTGGGCGGGTAACTTCGACCACCGGTGGCGTGTCGTCGAACGGCGCCGGATAGGGCGCCAGTTCAATCTGAGCGCTGTGCGCACCAAACTGGGTGATGATGCCGTTGTGCCGGGTTTCGCCAGTCACGGTGAACTCGAAGTTGTAAACCCGGGCCAGACGCCGCCGACCGCTGGCATCCTTGATCAAGCCGATTTTTTTCAACGCGACGTTACCGTCCAGCAGTTCAACGCCCACGTTGATGCAATGCTGCTTGACCCGCTCCAGCGCCCGCTCGCGCAAGCCGTGGTTGTGCCAAAGCCATGCGCCGGCAGCGGCGAACAGCATCAGCACGAAGATGTTTTCAAGGGTCAGCATCAACAGGAAACTCCAAAAGATAAGCTCAGCTTAACTGCGTCGCCGGTCTGTCGTACAGGCTGTGTTTCGTCGCATACTGCGCGGCTTGAATTTCAATCGTTTTACGGAATAACCCGAATGAAACGTACGCCTCATCTGCTCGCCATTCAGTCCCATGTGGTCTTCGGCCACGCCGGCAACAGCGCTGCGGTTTTTCCGATGCAGCGGGTCGGGGTGAATGTCTGGCCGCTCAACACGGTGCAGTTCTCCAACCATACCCAGTACGGCCAATGGGCCGGTGAAGTGCTCGCGCCGCAGCAGATCCCCGAACTGGTCGACGGCATTGCCGCCATTGGCGAACTGGGCAACTGCGACGCTGTGCTCTCCGGCTATCTGGGCAGCGCGGCGCAGGGTCGGGCGATTCTCCGTGGTGTCGAGCGCATCAAATCGGTCAATCCGAAGGCGTTGTACCTGTGCGACCCGGTGATGGGCCATCCGGAGAAGGGCTGCAGTGTGCCGGCCGAAGTCAGCGACTTTCTGCTGGAAGAAGCCGCGGCGGTGGCGGACATCATGTGCCCGAACCAACTGGAGCTGGACAGCTTCTCCGGGCGCAAGCCGCAGTCGCTGTTCGATTGCCTGGCGATGGCTCGGGCGCTGCTGGCGCGCGGGCCGAAAGCGGTGCTGGTCAAGCATCTGGATTATCCGGGCAAGCCGGCGGACGGTTTCGAGATGTTGTTGGTGACCGCTGATGAAAGCTGGCACTTGCGTCGTCCGCTGCTGGCGTTTCCGCGTCAGCCGGTGGGCGTGGGCGATCTGACGTCCGGGCTGTTCCTCGCGCGGGTGCTGCTGGGTGACAGCCTGGTGGCGGCGTTCGAGTTCACCGCAGCGGCGGTGCATGAAGTACTGCTGGAGACCCAGGCGTGTGCCAGTTATGAGCTGCAACTGGTGCGGGCGCAGGACCGGATCGCGCATCCGCGGGTGAAGTTCGAGGCGACGGCGATCAGTCTGTAATCGCGTTATTGTTCAAAAGATCGCAGCGTGCGGCAGCTCCTGCAGGGTGAACATTAATCCTCTGTAGGATCTGCCGCAGGCTGCGATCTTTTGCTTTAGGCGTCGCCCTTGATCTCCTGATAACGCTTCTCCAGCTCCTGGCGAATTTGCCGACGCTGCTGCGCCTGCATATAACGACGCTTGTCCTCACTGTTCTGCGGTTGCAGCGGCGGCACGGCGGCCGGTTTGCGCTGGTCATCCACCGCAACCATGGTGAAGAAGCAGCTGTTGGTGTGGCGCACCGAGCGCTCGCGGATGTTCTCGGTCACCACTTTGATACCGACTTCCATCGAGGTGTTGCCGGTGTAGTTGACCGACGCGAGGAAGGTCACCAGTTCGCCGACATGGATCGGCTCGCGGAAAATCACCTGATCCACCGACAGCGTCACCACGTAGCGGCCGGCATAGCGGCTCGCGCAGGCGTAGGCCACTTCGTCGAGGTATTTGAGCAGGGTACCGCCGTGGACATTGCCAGAGAAGTTGGCCATGTCGGGGGTCATCAATACCGTCATCGACAGTTGGGCGTTTCCGGGTTCCATAACGTTCTCACGGATCAAGGCTGGATGGCTGGACGCACCTCTGCGGGTGCCTGGTGGCTTTTTCAAAAGCACCGTTATCGGGACGCCAGACGGCTGGCTGCCGTCACGCCGCGACCGATCTGTTTCCTTATATTGCACCGCCTTTCAGCCGGAAGTCGCGGTGTTAACCTGCAAAAGGCCCTGTCCAAGGGCAATTCCTACACGAAAAGTGGATTTTTACCCAACTCGCTCAGAGCTTTCTGAAGTCTGACGGCGAGTCACGTCATACAAGGAGCCCACACCATGCATGCCATCAGCTTTATTCAGGACCTGGCAGTGATCATGTTGGTCGCAGGTGTGGTCACCGTGTTGTTTCACCGTTTCAAGCAGCCGGTGGTGCTCGGCTACATCGTCGCCGGTTTCATCATCGGCCCGCACACCCCGCCATTCGGTCTGATTCACGACGAAGAAACCATCAAGACCCTCGCCGAGCTGGGGGTGATTTTCCTGATGTTCTGCCTCGGGCTGGAGTTCAGCCTGCGCAAGTTGTTCAAGGTCGGGGCCACGGCGTTTATCGCGGCGTTCCTCGAAATTGTCCTGATGATCTGGATCGGCTATGAAATCGGCCGCTGGTTCGACTGGAACACCATGGACTCGCTGTTCCTCGGCGCAATCCTCGCCATCTCCTCGACCACTATCATCGTCAAGGCGCTCAACGACCTGAAGATGAAGAACGAGCGCTTCGCGCAGCTGATCTTCGGCGTATTGATCGTCGAGGACATCCTCGGCATCGGCATCATCGCCTTGCTGTCGAGCATCGCAGTCAGCGGCACGGTCAGTTCGGGCGAAGTGTTTTCCACGGTCGGCAAGCTGTCGCTGTTCATGATCGTCGCGTTGGTGATCGGCATTCTGCTGGTGCCGCGCCTGCTGGCGTACGTCGCCAAATTCGAAAGCAACGAGATGCTGCTGATCACCGTGCTCGGCCTGTGTTTCGGTTTTTGTCTGTTGGTGGTCAAGCTCGAATACAGCATGGTGCTCGGCGCCTTCCTGATCGGCGCGATCATGGCCGAGTCGCGGCAGTTGCTGAAAATCGAGCGCCTGATCGAACCGGTTCGCGACCTGTTCAGTGCAATCTTCTTCGTCGCTATCGGCCTGATGCTCGATCCGATGATCCTGCTGCAATACGCCTGGCCGATCGCGGTAATCACCGTGGCGGTGGTGCTCGGCAAGATGTTGTCCTGTGGCCTCGGGGCGTTTATCGCCGGCAATGATGGACGCACCTCACTGCGGGTCGGGATGGGACTGTCACAGATTGGCGAATTTTCCTTCATCATCGCCGCACTCGGGATGACGCTGCAGGTCACCAGTAACTTTCTTTATCCGGTGGCGGTGGCGGTGTCGGTGATCACCACGCTGCTGACGCCGTACCTGATCCGCGCGGCCGATCCGCTGTCGATCAAACTCTCTGCGGCGGTACCCAAGCGTCTGGGCCGAGTATTCGGCATGTACGGCGAGTGGCTGCGCAGCATTCAGCCGCAAGGCGAGGGCGCGATGCTGGCGGCAATGATCCGGCGGATTCTGTTGCAGGTCGGGGTCAACCTGGCGCTGGTGATCGCGATCTTCTTCAGCGGTGCGTTCTTTGCCGGACGGCTGTCGGAGTGGATGCAGGACTGGGTCGCTGATCCGAGCTGGCAGAAGGCGTTGATCTGGGGCGGGGCGCTGCTGCTGTCGCTGCCGTTCCTGATCGCGGCGTATCGCAAGCTCAAGGCGCTGTCGATGCTGCTGGCGGAGATGGGCGTGAAGCCGGAGATGGCCGGACGGCACACGCAGCGAGTGCGGCGGGTGATCTCCGAAGTGATCCCGATCCTCTCGCTGCTGGTGATCTTCCTGCTGTTGGCAGCCTTGTCGGCCAGTATCCTGCCGACCAACAAGTTGCTGGTGCTGGTCGCCGTAGTCGCTGCCGCCGTGGCGGCGCTGCTCTGGCGCTGGTTCATCCGTGTGCACACGCGGATGCAGGTGGCCCTGCTGGAAACCCTCGACAATCACAAGGAGTCGTCGGGGCACTGACCGACCCGGGCGTCTGGCGAATCAGCTTTCCAGCCAGACGTCCCGCGCCCAGTGCCACACCGATTCCCAGGACTCTTCGGTGATCAGCTCTTCTTCGCCGGACCACAGCACGACGGTGCCGTCTTCCTCCACGCAGTAGTAGTCGTCGCCGTCCTGGCAGATCGGGATCAGGTCGCGCGGCACACCGATGTCCCAGGCGTTGGCTGCAACCTCCGGCAGGTAGGTGTGCGATTGCGGGTCGGTGACGGTCACCGGCTCGAGGCTGCCGTAAACCACATCACTGACGGTCAGCAGAAACTCTTTGAAGACGAACGGGATGTTGATGAAGAGTTCTTCTTCGATCTCCACCAACTGGTCTTCGTCAGGCAGCTCCAGGGGAACCGGTACGGGTTCGTTGGCTTCGCGCAGTTGTTCGATGATTTCTTCCACGTCCGGGATCCTCTTGCTTGAATGGCGCGGTTTATATGGGCCGGTTTATACAGTAGCTCGCTATAGATGCAACCGCGAAATAGAAAACCCCGGCCTGAGCCGGGGTTTTATTACCACATGCGTAACGCGATGGGGATCAGCCGTTCTGGCGGATACCGGCCACCAGCCAAGGCTGGTTCTCGCCCTGTGGACGTTCCATGTTCCAGCTCTCGCTGAACACTTCGCCCTGGTCGAAACGCGAGGTCTTCGACACGCCGCTGAAGGTCAGGGTGGCGATGGTCTTGTCGGCGCGATCATCCACGCCGTCCAGCTGCACTTGCAGGTTGTCGATGTAGGTCGACTGGAAGCCGTCGCCCAGATCCGCACGCTCACGCTTGAGGAACTCGAGCATCTGCGGGGTCACGAACTCGGCGATCTTGTCCATTTCGTTGGCGTCCCAGTGCTGCTGCAGCGACTGGAAGTGGCTGCGCGCGGCTTCAAGGAAGCGCTGTTCGTTGAACCAGGCTGGCGCGTTGATCACCGGACGAGCGGCAGCCGGAGCAGCCGAACCACCGAAGATCGAACCCATGGCAGCAGGCTTCTGTTCGAATACTTCACGCTGCATCGGCGCGCCGGCCGGAGCCAGGTGCTCCTGCTGCTTGCGTCGACGAGCGGCGATGAAGCGGAAGATCACGAACGCGATCACGGCCATGATCAGGATGTCGAAGATCTGCATGCCCTGGAAGCCGCCGCCCATGAACATGGACGCGAGCAGACCACCGGCGGCGATACCGGCCAGAGGGCCGAGCCATTTCGAAGCGCCGCCAGCCTTGGCCGCGGCACCGGCAGCGCCGGCTGCACCAGCGGTCGCTGCTGCGCCGCCCATGCCTGGGGAAGAAGGAGCCATCTGGCTGGTCTGGTGCGTCGGCGCAGCGCCGGCACTTTTGCCACCACCAAAGCGCTTGGCGTTGGCGTCGAGGCTCATCGTCAGGCCGATGCACAACGCCATGGCGATGCTAAGAAAACGTTTCATAAAGGGAATTCCCGTTTGTGGAGACACGCGCGCCATGTTGCACAGCTGAAGTGTTACTGGCTAGCGAGAGAGTGTTTCGGGCTTTTGCCTGACAGGTTACGTTCAGCTCCGTCGAAGCAATCAGGCCATGTACTTTTGTCTGTAGGAAAATGGGATAGGTTCAGCGGGAAACCTGCTTATCGACGCAACGCCAACATCACTACACCCGCGGTGATCAAGCCGATACCGCCCCATTGGCGCAGGTCGAGTTTCTCGCCCAGCAGGATCACGCCGAGCACCGCCACCAGTACCACGCTGAGCTTGTCCACTGGCGCGACCAGCGAAGCCGGGCCGACTTTCAGCGCGCGGAAGTAGCACAGCCACGACGCGCCGGTACCCAGGCCGGACAACAGCAGGAACAGGTAGCTCTTGGCGGAAATTGATCCCAATGACTGATATTGGCCCGTCGCGTACAAAATCAAGGCCAGACTGACCAGTACCACGATAGTACGCAGCAGAGTGGCGAAGTCAGAATTGACGTTTTCGATGCCGATCTTGGCAAAGATCGCCGTCAGCGCGGCGAACGTCGCCGAGAGCAAAGCCCAGAATGTCCAGGAAGAGAAGAAGCCTGAGCCCATGGATATGTCCTTGTTAGATCATCCAACGCCGACCCCTGTGGGAGCGAGCCTGCTCGCGAAAGCCACACTGCGGTTTATCAGATCAACCACGGTGATGTCATTCGCGAGCAGGCTCGCTCCCACAGAAAAGCGAAAACGGCGTCAGATCGCTTCCAGCTTGGCGTACCCCAGCATCAGCCACTTGCTGCCTTCGCTGAAATTCACCTGCACCCGTGCCTGCGCGCCGGAACCTTCGAAGTTGAGGATCACGCCGTCGCCGAAGATTGAATGGCGCACTGCCTGACCCAGGCTGAAGCCGGTTTCCGGGATCTCGCTACCGCTGAACAGGTTGCTGCCGCTCATCGACTGGTTGCCGCCGAACGGTCGGCTGACACTGTTCGACAGGCGCACTTCCTGAATCAGCCCCTTCGGCACTTCACGGACGAAACGCGAAACCTTGTTGTAGGTCTCGCTGCCGTACAGGCGTCGGGTTTCAGCATAGGTCATCACCAGGTTCTGCATGGCGCGGGTGATGCCGACGTAGGCCAGACGGCGTTCCTCTTCAAGGCGCCCCGGTTCTTCCAGGCTCATCTTGTGCGGGAACAGGCCTTCTTCCATGCCCACCAGGAACACGTAAGGGAATTCCAGGCCTTTGGCGCTGTGCAGGGTCATCAGTTGAATGCTGTCTTCATGCTCGTCGGCCTGAGTGTCGCCGGCTTCCAGCGACGCGTGGCCGAGGAATGCCGCCAGTGGCGTCAGCTCTTCGTCTTCTTCGGTGTTTTCGAAGTTGCGCGCGGCGCTGACCAGTTCCTCAAGGTTTTCTACCCGGGCCTGGCCTTTCTCGCCTTTTTCCGCTTCGTGATAGGCGATCAGCCCCGATTGCTCGATGACGGTCTGGGTCATCAAATGCAACGGCATCTCCATGCACTTGGCAGCGAGATTTTCGATCAGCTCGATAAACGCCCCCAAGGCGCCGGCAGCACGACCGGTCAGGCCTTTATTGGCGACCAGTTGGCGCATCGCTTCCCACATCGACACATCGCTGTGACGGGCATGGTCGCGGATCGCCTCGACGGTTTTCTCGCCAATGCCACGGGCCGGGACGTTGATCACCCGCTCCAGCGCGGCATCGTTGCCGCGACCTTCCAGCAAACGCAGGTAGGCCATGGCGTTCTTGATTTCCGCGCGCTCGAAGAAGCGCTGGCCGCCATAGATGCGGTACGGAATGCGCTCGCGCAGCAAGGCTTCTTCCAAAACGCGCGATTGGGCGTTGGAGCGGTAAAGAATCGCGATGTCGCTGCGAGCCAGGCCGGTTTTCAGCGCGCTTTCGATGGCTTCGACAACATAGCGTGCTTCGTCGTGTTCGTTGAACGCGGCATACAGGTTGATCGCTTCGCCATCGCCACCGTCGGTCCACAGCTCTTTGCCGAGGCGTCCGGTGTTGTTGGCGATCAAGGCGTTGGCCGCTTTGAGGATGCCGGCGGTGGAGCGGTAGTTCTGCTCCAGGCGGATGGTCACCGAATCCGGGAAGTCGGACGAGTACTGATGAATGTTCTCGATTTTCGCCCCGCGCCAGCCGTAGATCGACTGATCGTCGTCGCCGACCACCATCAGGCTGTCACCGCCCTTGCCGAGCAGGCGCAACCAGGCGTACTGCACGGCGTTGGTGTCCTGAAACTCGTCGACGAGGATGTGGCGGAAGCGCTTTTGATAGTGCGCCAGCAGACCCGGGTGATCGCGCCACAGGTCGAGGGCGCGCAGCAGCAGTTCGGAGAAGTCGATGACGCCGGCGCGCTGGCAGGCCGCCTCGTAGGCTTCATAGATGCCGCGCATGGTCGCCAGGTACAAGTCGCCGCTGGCCTGAATGTGCTGTGGGCGCAGACCTTCGTCTTTCTGCCCGTTGATGAACCACTGGGCCTGCCGGGCTGGCCAGCGTTGTTCGTCCAGCCCCAGCTCGCGGATCACCCGCTTGACCAGGCGTTGCTGGTCGTCGCTGTCAAGAATCTGGAAAGTCTGGCTCAACCCGGCTTCCTGCCAGTGCGCCCGCAACAGGCGGTGCGCCAGGCCGTGGAAGGTGCCGACCCACATGCCGGCCGGGTTGATACCCAGCAACTGCTCGATGCGGTGACGCATCTCGGCAGCGGCCTTGTTGGTGAAGGTCACCGACAGAATGGAGTGGGGCGAGGCGTTTTCGACCTGGATCAACCAGGCGATACGGTGCACCAGCACTCGGGTTTTACCGGAACCGGCACCGGCCAGGACCAACTGACGGCCAACGGGGGCTGCTACGGCCTGGCGTTGGGCATCGTTGAGGGAGTTCAGCAGAAGGGAGAGATCATCGCGCATCGGGGCATTCTAGGGTGCGCCGCAGGCCCGGGCAAACCGAGCTTTGCATTAGCCGATGAAAGCGCCGCCGATGACGACCGGTCGGTCACTGGCTACAGGCTTCGGCCCGCCTCGCTTTGCGGGTTTTGCCGGTGATCGGACGGGAAAAGTTTCCGGCAAATTATGATCTGGAGCAGTTTGGCAACGGGGTCTGCTTGTGTATGCTCCGTCCACGTTTCGGGCCCAATGCTCACTCTTATAAGAACAACAACATTGCACAAGACCCTCAGCTCAGACCTGTCGGGCCCCTCTGTGGAACCCCGGGTCATCCGCAAGCATTACGCCGTCGAAATGGCGGTCGAACGCACGCGCCTGCTGTATCAGGGCTCGCTGCTGCCGACGATGTTCATGTTGCTCAATGGTCTGGTCTGCGCCGCTTTGCTCTGGAGCCCGCAGCGCTATTTCGTGGTCAGCATCTGGCTGGTCTGGTTGTTGTCGCTGGTGGCGCTGCGGGTGATCCAGGTCGCCGCGTTCGATTCGGCGATCCCGGACCGTCAGGCCCAGCCGATCTGGTTCCGCATGTTCCTGCTCGGCTCGACCATGACCGGCCTGACGCTGGCTGGCGCCGGCATCGCGCTGGTGCCCGCCGACAACTTCATGCAGCAAGCCTGGGTGTTCGGCCTGATCGGCGCCGCGACATTGTCGGCCAGCGTTGCTTATGCCGTCAGCCTGCCGGCGTTTCTGTCCTTTACCTTGCCGTGCCTGCTGCCGGCGATCGGCTACCTGTTCTGGGGCGGCGACGAACAGGCACGCGGCTGGGGCTGGCTCGGGCTGATTCTGCTCGGCTCACTGAGTGTGGTGGCATGGCAGGTCAATCGGCTGATCGACCGCGGCTTGCTGCGGCGTTTTCAGAACCAGCACCTGATCGAACACCTGCAGCAGGCGCAGAACCGCAGCGAGCAGCTCAATCAGGCGCTGGCCAAAGAGATCGAACAGCGGCGCTGCGCCGAGGGCCAATTGCGTGAGGCGCAGGTCGAGCTGGAAGACCGGGTGGCGCAGCGCAGCCGCGAACTGGACGTGGCCAACCAGGCGCTGAGCAAAAGCGAAGCCCGGCTGGCCCTGGCGTTGAAGGCCAGTGAACTGGGGCTGTGGGACTGGAATCTGCAAACCGACGAAGTCCACCACACGCAGATTCAGGAGCTGTTCGGCCTCGCGCCTGAATATGTCACGGCGATCCTGCGCGACCTCAAGCCACGCCTGCACCCCGAGGATGTGCCCGGACTCAAGCAGGCGCTGATCGAACACCTGAAAGGGCGCTCCGAGGACTATCAGATCGAATACCGCGTACGGCACGGTGACGGCCATTGGGTATGGATCGAAGACCGCGGCCGCGCTGTGGAGCGCAGTGACAGTGGCCGGGTGATCCGCATGGTCGGTACCCGGCGCGACATCAGCGCGAGCAAAAGCCTTGAAGAACAGCAGCGACTGGCGGCCACGGTGTTCGAAGCGGCCAGCGAAGGCATCGTCATTCTCGACCCGAACTACGCGCTGATCGCGATCAATCAGGCGTTCAGCCGGGTCACCGGTTATGACATCGAAGACATGCTCGGGCGTAATGTCGTCGAGCTGCCGTGCAGTCGTGATGCGCGGCGACATTACGTTTCGATCCGCCACGCGCTGGAGCAGCACGGCAGCTGGCAGGGCGAACTGGTGGAAACCCGCAAGAACGGCGAGCTGTATCCGCAGTGGCTGCAACTCAATGCGGTGCGCGACAGTCGGGGAAATGTCAGCCATATCGTCGGCTTCTTCGCCGATCTTTCCGCGCGACGCGAATCCGAGGAGCGTATGCGCTTCCTGACGCATTACGATGAGCTGACCGGGCTGGCCAATCGTTCGCTGTTCCGCGAGCGCCTGCACGAAGCCCATCAGCGCGTGCGTCAGGGCGGCCGGCGCAGTCTGGCGCTGCTGCACATCAATCTCGATCGCTTCAAGCTGCTCAACGACAGCCTCGGTCACGAGGTCGCGGACCAACTGCTGCAGAAAATGGCCCGACGCCTGGTCAATGCATTGCCGGAGGCTGACACCATCGCGCGACTGTCCGGTGACGAGTTTGCCGTGCTGTTCGATGCTTACGGCAACCTGTCGAGCCTGGCACGGGTCGCCACGCGGCTGTCGAGCAAGCTGCGCCTGCCGTTGACGGTCGAAGGGCATGAACTGGTGGTCAGTGCCTCGATGGGCATCAGCATGCTGCCGGACAACGCCCGAGAGATTTCCGCGCTGGTCAGTCAGTCGAACATGGCCATGCAACACGCCAAGCACCTGGGCGGCAACAGTTTCCAGTTCTACACCGACAGCTTGCAGGCCAGCACCCTTGAGCGTCTGCAACTGGAGAACCAGTTGCGCAAAGCCATCGAAGACAAGCAGCTCAAGGTGTTCTACCAGCCGAAGCTGTGCCTGCAAACCGGGCGCCTGAATGCGGCGGAAGCGCTGGTGCGCTGGGATCATCCGACCATGGGCCGGGTGCCGCCGGGGGACTTTATCGGCCTGGCCGAGGAAACCGGACTGATCGGCCCGATTGGCGAATTCGTGCTGCGCCAGGCTTGCTGGCAGGCGTGCGAATGGCAGCGCCAGGGGCTGGCGCCGATTCGGGTATCGGTGAACCTGTCGGTGCATCAACTGCGGCAGGGCAAACTGGTCAGCCTGGTGCGCCAGGTGCTGGAAGAAACCGGGCTGGCGCCGCACTACCTCGAACTGGAACTCACCGAAAGCCAGTTGCTCGACAGCGTCGAACACATCATCGCGACCTTCCAGCAACTGCGCGATCTGGGGGTGAAGCTGGCGATCGACGATTTCGGCACCGGCTATTCGTCGCTGAGTTACCTCAAACGGATTCCGGTGGATTACGTGAAGATCGATCAGGCGTTCATTCGCGGGCTGGGGCAGGGCAGTGAGGATGCGGCGATCACCCGAGCGATCATCGCCATGGCTCACGGGCTGTCGTTAAAAGTGGTGGCCGAAGGTGTCGAGCGGCAGGAACAACTGGAGTTTCTACGCGTCGAGCGCTGCGACGAAGTGCAGGGTTATCTGATCAGTCGTCCGGTGGAGGCCGACCGTCTGGCCGGGCTGTTGCGCGAACAGGAAAAACCGCTTTAAGGGCTACATGCACTCCATCGCGCCTGATATGGGGACATGGAGTTACGCATTGAGCAGGCAAAAAGCCAATTCATGTAGTATAACTACAAGCGTGCTACATCCTTGCCCATAAGAAGAGTCCAGCCCCTTGAATCTGCTGCAACACATCGCCCAGTCACGTCACCTGTTACGCAAGTCGGAGCTCAAGGTCGCCGACCACGTGCTGCTTGACCCTGCGGCGGTGATGCACAGTTCCATGGCCGACCTGGCCCACAGCGTCGGCATCAGCGAACCGACCATCGTGCGCTTCTGCCGGGCCATTGGCTGCTCCGGGTTTCAGGATCTCAAGCTCAAACTGGCGCAGAGCCTGGCCGCCGGTGCCAGCTTCGGCCAGTTCGCGATCCATGAAGACGACTCGGTCGCCGACTACAGCCTGAAAATTTTCGACACCACATTGCATACGCTGATGGAGGTTCGCGAGAAGCTCGATCCGGTGGAATTGCAGCGTGCCGTGACGCTGATGTCCCAGGCGCAGCGCGTCGAGTTCTACGGCTTTGGTGCGTCGGGCGCGGTGGCGGCGGATGCGCAGCACAAGTTCTTCCGTCTGCTGCTGACCGCTGCGGCGTATTCCGACCCGCACATGCAGGCGATGTCGGCGGTGACCTTGAAGCCGACCGACGTGGCGATCTGCATTTCCCAGTCCGGGCGTTCCAAGGATCTGCTGATCACTGCCAACCTGGTGCGCGAGAGCGGCGCCTCGCTGATCACTTTGTGCCCGAGTCAGACACCGTTGGCCGAGCTGTCGACGGTCAACCTGGCAATCGATGTACACGAAGACACCGAGATCTACACACCGCTGACCTCGCGCATTGCGCATCTGGTGGTGATCGACGTGCTGGCGATGGGCGTGGCGATGGCGCGTGGGCCGAGTCTGGTCAACCATCTCAAGAGTGTGAAACGCAGTTTGCGTAGCTTGCGGTTGTCGCCCAAAGCCGTGAAAGCCCTCGATGACTAAAGTCATCGTAAGGTCGTTCCGACCTTAATCGCGAGCAGGCTCGCTCCCACATTTGAGCTCGGTGTGACACAAAATTTGTGTTCACAGAAAATCCACTGTGGGAGCGAGCCTGCTCGCGAAGGCGTCCTCAGAAACACCACAACCCTGCGCAACTTTCATCGCACTGTCATCCCCGCGCAGCCAAACCGTCATCCCCCACGCCTATCGTGAAACTCCCGTACTCGCCTTGGGAGACTCGAAATGGCTCAGCCCTACGAAGAACGCAACAGCGCCGCGAAAACCCGTCGTCAGCAGGAAGACCAGCGCCGCATGGAATTCCGTCGCGCCATCGAAGATCGCTTCGAACTCCGTCAGCTTCAGAGCGAAATCAGCGATTTTCCCGAGGACATCGAACTCAACTACTGGCAGGCCGCACCGGCAGTTTCCCGTCGAAGCGCTCAACCAGCGCGCTGATCTGCACCCGCTCGCTGCGGATAAACGCCAGGAAGGCATGCGCTACCGGTGACAGCCGTTTGGCCTTGGCTTGCACCAGACACCAGCTGCGAAACAGCGGCAACTCTTCGACCGGCAGCTCCACCAGGCCGCCGGTCGCCAGTTCCAGGTTCAGGGCGTGGCGCGTCAACAGCGCCAGGCCCAGACCCGCCACGACGCATTCACGTTGAGCTTCGGCCGAGGCCACTTCCTGAGTCTGGGTGAAGTGCACGCG
Organism: Pseudomonas sp. 22189; assembly: GCF_052045635.1. Taxonomy (NCBI): domain Bacteria; kingdom Pseudomonadati; phylum Pseudomonadota; class Gammaproteobacteria; order Pseudomonadales; family Pseudomonadaceae; genus Pseudomonas; species Pseudomonas sp. 22189. The sequence goes on along the minus strand of NZ_JBQEPG010000003.1, from coordinate 197,384 downwards.
TTTCTCTTTGAAATACTCTTCACAGGCCAATCGCGTACCTGAACCCGGTTCGCGGATCAGCAGCGTGTAAGGCTCAAGATCCTGCAGGCGCAGCGGCCCCATGTGCGCCAGCGGATGGTTCGGGCGCGCCACGGCGACAATCGGGTTGTTCAGAAACGGCAGAAACTCCAGCCCCATGTCCTGCGGCACCATCGACATGATCACCAGATCATCGCGGTTGTCCGAGAGGCGGCGAATCACCTGGCCGCGGTTGACCACAGTCAGCTGCAGGTTCACTTCCGGGTGCTGGCGCTTGAACGCGGCGAACAGGTGCGGCACGAAGTATTTGGCACTGGATTCCACGGCCAGCTTCAACTGGCCTTGCAGCGAGCCCTGCATGTCCGACAGCTGCATGTCGAGGTTTTCCAGGCGGCCGAAGATGTCCCGGCTGGCACGCTGCAGGGCTTCGGCGGCCTCGGTCATGTAGAGTTTTTTGCCGACGTAATCGAATAATGGCTGGCCGATCAGCTCTTCCAGCTGACGAATCTGTAGGCTCACGGCCGGTTGTGTCAGAGACATTTCATCGGCGGCACGGCTGTAGGAACGTAAATCACACACTTCGTTGAAGATCTGCAATTGGCGTAATGTCATACGCATCAAGGACTTACGCATTTCTTATAGGCTCTGACGGCAGGCTGATGGTTTAACTATAAGTCTTTGCTTATGCCTGACCCAATTTTTATTCATTTTTGTTAATCCCTTGCGAGCGCTAGTGTGGGGCTGCGACTAAATTGAAACATTTAGTCACGCGTCGACCTGGGTCTAGCAGGTCGTGGTGCCACCGGCTCAAGGGAACCTCCAAGTGATAACAAAGATCCTGATCGCCAACCGTGGTGAGATTGCCGTACGAATCGTGCGGGCCTGCGCCGAAATGGGCATTCGCTCGGTTGCGATTTTTTCCGACGCCGACCGGCATGCCTTGCATGTGAAGCGTGCGGACGAAGCCCACAGCATCGGTGCCGAGCCACTGGCCGGTTACCTCAACCCGCGCAAGCTGGTGAACCTGGCGGTGGAAACCGGTTGCGATGCATTGCATCCCGGTTACGGCTTCCTGTCGGAAAATGCCGAGCTGGCAGACATCTGCGCCGAACGCGGAATCAAGTTCATTGGCCCATCGGCGGAAGTCATTCGCCGCATGGGCGACAAGACCGAAGCCCGGCGCAGCATGATCAAGGCCGGCGTACCCGTCACCCCAGGCACCGAAGGCAACGTCTCCGGTATCGAAGAAGCCTTGGCCGAAGGCGACCGCATCGGTTATCCGGTGATGCTTAAAGCTACCTCTGGTGGTGGCGGGCGCGGCATCCGTCGCTGCAACAGCCGCGAAGAACTCGAACAGAATTTCCCTCGGGTGATTTCCGAAGCGACCAAGGCTTTCGGTTCGGCGGAAGTGTTCCTGGAAAAATGCATCGTCAACCCGAAACACATCGAAGCGCAGATCCTCGGCGACAGCTTCGGCAATGTCGTGCACTTGTTCGAGCGTGACTGCTCGATCCAGCGCCGCAACCAGAAGCTGATCGAGATCGCCCCGAGCCCGCAACTGACCCCGGAACAGCGCGCCTACATCGGCGACCTGTCGGTGCGTGCGGCCAAGGCTGTGGGTTACGAGAACGCCGGCACCGTGGAGTTCCTGCTCGCCGAGGGCGAGGTGTACTTCATGGAGATGAACACCCGGGTCCAGGTGGAGCACACCATCACCGAAGAAATCACCGGGATCGACATCGTCCGCGAACAGATCCGCATCGCCTCCGGCCTGCCGCTGTCGGTGAAACAGGAAGACATCCAGCACCGTGGTTTTGCGTTGCAGTTCCGCATCAACGCCGAAGACCCGAAAAACAACTTCCTGCCGAGCTTCGGCAAGATCACCCGTTACTACGCTCCCGGCGGCCCGGGCGTACGCACCGACACGGCGATCTATACCGGTTACACCATTCCGCCGTTCTACGATTCGATGTGCCTGAAACTGGTGGTCTGGGCGTTGACCTGGGAAGAGGCGATGGACCGTGGCCTGCGGGCGCTGGACGACATGCGCCTGCAAGGCGTGAAGACCACCGCCGCGTACTACCAGGAAATCCTGCGCAACCCGGAATTCCGTAGCGGCCAGTTCAATACCAGCTTCGTTGAAAGCCACCCTGAACTGACCAACTACTCGATCAAGCGCAAACCCGAAGAGCTGGCCCTGGCCATCGCCGCCGCCATCGCCGCCCACGCAGGCCTGTGAGGAATATAAGAATGAGCAAGAAGATCTTCGTTACCGATACCATCCTGCGCGACGCTCACCAATCGCTGCTCGCCACCCGCATGCGCACTGAAGACATGCTGCCGATCTGCGACAAGCTCGACAAAGTCGGCTACTGGTCGCTGGAATGCTGGGGCGGCGCGACGTTCGACGCCTGCGTACGCTTTCTGAAAGAAGACCCGTGGGAACGCCTGCGCCAACTGCGCGCCGCGCTGCCCAACACCCGCCTGCAAATGCTTCTGCGCGGGCAGAACCTGCTCGGCTACCGCCATTACAGCGATGACGTGGTCAAAGCCTTTGTCGCCAAGGCCGCGGTCAATGGCATCGACGTATTCCGCATCTTCGACGCAATGAACGACGTGCGTAACCTGCGCGTAGCGATCGAAGCGGTGAAGGCTGCCGGCAAACACGCTCAGGGCACCATCGCCTACACCACCAGCCCGGTGCACACCATCGACGCGTTCGTGGCGCAGGCCAAGCAGATGGAAGCCATGGGTTGCGACTCGGTGGCGATCAAGGACATGGCCGGTCTGCTCACGCCATATGCCACCGGTGAACTGGTGCGAGCGTTGAAGGCCGAGCAATCGCTGCCAGTGTTCATCCACTCGCATGACACGGCTGGTCTGGCGGCGATGTGCCAATTGAAAGCCATCGAAAACGGCGCCGACCACATCGACACCGCGATCTCCAGCTTCGCCTCGGGCACCAGCCATCCGGGCACCGAGTCGATGGTTGCTGCGCTCAAAGGCACCGAGTACGACACCGGTCTGGACCTGGAGCTGCTGCAGGAAATCGGTCTGTACTTCTACGCCGTACGCAAGAAGTACCACCAGTTCGAAAGCGAATTCACCGCAGTCGATACCCGTGTGCAAGTCAATCAGGTGCCGGGCGGGATGATCTCCAACCTTGCCAACCAGCTGAAAGAGCAGGGCGCGCTGAACCGCATGGCCGAAGTGCTGGCGGAAATTCCGCGGGTACGTGAAGACCTCGGCTTCCCGCCGCTGGTGACTCCGACGTCGCAGATCGTAGGCACCCAGGCGTTCTTCAACGTGCTGGCCGGCGAGCGCTACAAAACCATCACCAACGAAGTGAAGCTGTACCTGCAGGGCGGTTACGGCAAGGCGCCGGGCGTGGTGAATGAAAAACTGCGTCGTCAGGCCATCGGCAGTGAAGAGGTGATCGATGTACGTCCGGCCGATCTGCTCAAGCCGGAGATGACCAAGCTGCGTGCCGACATCGGCGCACTGGCCAAGTCCGAAGAAGACGTGCTGACTTTCGCCATGTTCCCGGACATCGGCCGCAAATTCCTCGAAGAGCGTGCCGCCGGCACCCTCGTTCCGGAAGTGCTGTTGCCGATCCCTGAGGCCGGTGGTGTGGCGAAGGCCGGCGGCGAAGGCGTGCCGACCGAGTTTGTCATCGACGTCCACGGCGAAACCTACCGCGTCGACATCACCGGTGTCGGCGTGAAGGCCGAAGGCAAGCGTCACTTCTACCTGTCCATCGATGGCATGCCGGAAGAAGTGGTGTTCGAACCGCTCAACGAATTTGTCGGCGGTGGCAGCAGCAAACGCAAGCAGGCGTCGGCACCGGGCCATGTCAGCACCACCATGCCAGGCAACATCGTCGATGTGCTGGTCAAGGAGGGCGACACCGTCAAGGCTGGCCAGGCTGTATTGATCACCGAAGCGATGAAGATGGAAACCGAAGTCCAGGCAGCGATTGCCGGCAAGGTCACCGCCATTCATGTGGCCAAGGGCGACCGGGTCAACCCGGGCGAAATCCTGATCGAGATCGAAGGCTGAGATAACCGCCGCGATCCAACGCTTTAAACCTCGGGGGGGCATGTGCTCCCCTTTTTTTTCGCCTGCAATATGCTGTTCTTTGTAGGGGCTGCCGCAGGCTCGGGCCTGCGGCAGCTCCTACACGTAGCGTTGTGTCAGAACGCCATGCGCCACTGGCCTGTCACGCCGTAACTGCGGCTATCGTTGCCGGCCTCGCCGCTGAGGCCAATGCCTAGAGTGTTACGGGCGGACAGGGTCAGATCCAGACCTGCATCCAGCGTGAAGCTGTTGCGATCCATCTCGGCGCCAGTGACTTCAAAGCTTTTGCCACCCTTGACCAGGTGCTGGCGCGTTACGTTATCCAGATCGCCGTAGGTGTGTTTCACGCTCGCGCTCAAACGCGGCGTCAGTTGCATACCGTTGGACAGCTGGCTGGTGTTCGCCAGGCGCAGGCCGAGGGTGCTGCTCGGATTCGCCTGGGTCTGACCCTGAACCTTGAGCGCCGCATCGCCACCGTTCTCGGTGTAGCCGTCACGTTGATAGCGTTGATAACCGACGCTGGCGAACGGCTCGATGCTGACGTCGCCACGACCGAGGTTGTAGCCGACTTCGGCAAAGGCGTGCTGGGTGCTGGCGTCATAGCGGCTCTTGAGCCGATCGCTGAAACCATTGAAGGCGACGCGACGTTTGCCGCTGCCGTCATGGCTGCCGTACGAGGCGCCCAAGCGCAAGGCGAACGGGCCATCCTGACGCAGCGCGTAGGCGCCGAGGTGCCAGCTGTCGAGATCACCGTCGAACTGTTGGGCATCGAAGCGGGTTTGCGCTTTTGCACCCATCAGGCCGACATGCCATTGTTCGTCGATTCGCCAGTCCGCCCCCATGACCAGACCTTGGGTGGAATGCTTCAGAACACTGGCGGCGTCACGATCAACCTGGCCGCGATGCCCGAGCGTTTGCAGCCAGACCCGCCCTTTGCCTTCGCCACCAGCCGTCAGGCGCGGTGCATTCCCAGAGCTTGGCGCGCCATTGCCGCTGTCCAGTTGATGCATGGCCGAAAGCATGCTGGCGCTGAGCGGATTGACGCTGCTCAGTGTGGCTTTGGCGAGGTTGGCGTTGCTGCCGGCGGCGAGTTGTTCGAGGGCCAGGCTGGCCGTCGGCTTGCTGGCACCGAGCAGGGCCGTGACGGCAGTATTTTGAGGTGTAGCCGCGCTGATGGCCTTGCTTGTCTGGCGAAGTGCCTCAGGCTCTTGAGGTTGCTGAGGTTGCTGAGGTTGCTGAGGTTGCTGAGGTTGCTGAGGTTGCTGAGGTTGCTGAGGTTGCTGAGGTTGCTGAGGTTGCTGAGGTTGCTGAGGTTGCTGAGATGGGGAGGGTGTCTCGTCAATGCTCTGGGCGAGCGCCTGGCTATTCTGCGTGGTCGCAAGGTTTTCGAGCCGCACATCGTTACGGGCATAGAGCAAGCCCACTCGTTGTGCTTCGTAGTGCAGCGTCGGGGTCATGTATGCCAGATCGTTTTCAACGGTGCCAAACTGTCCCTCAATCGTTTCCGCTTGCAGAACAGTGTGCTGACTGCTTTGCAGATAGTCGCCGGCGGTGACGAGTTTCAGGGTGGCGTCACCCAAATGAGCGGTTCCTTTTACGACCACCGTCTGACTGTTGCCGGAGGCATCCACGGCATAGGCCAGCACGGCAGAACGGGCCAGGCGCAGATCTCCCGAAACCTTGGGTGCGCCGTAGACATCGTCGACGGTCATGCGTCCGTACACATTCAAATGATTTACCGCACCATTCCCGGCTATATGGGCGTTTTCATGAATATCCACCGTGCCGTCAATGAGGCCCTGGTTGGTCAGGTCACCGCCAGACGCGACAGTGGCGCCGCCATTGATCGCTCCTTTGTTGATCAGAATCCCCTCGGTCACTGCCGTACCCAGAATTTGCCCATCGTTGACCAGCATTGCCTTCGGATGGACCAGTACGCCGATGTTGAAATCACCCGGTCCGCTACGGGTCCAGTTCCCGCGCCTGACCTCCAGCCCGCTGAAGTTACGGGTTTCACCCAGCACGCCTTTCTTGTTCGCGTCGAGTTGCAGCAGATTGTCGCCCCCGCCACCGTCGACCAGACCGGCGAAACTGCCGCGAGATTGCACGGTGACAAGATCGTTGCGGCCATCGAGCGCCAGCGCTACACCTTCCTGCGCCGGATACGCTTTGCTGACCTTCAGTTGGACGGTGTCCGGATGATTGGCGAAAGCGTTGATCGCTGATTTGAACGTTTCAGAGGGGGCGGGAGAGATGCCTTGAGTGTCGGGCGGTGTGTCCTGAGCCATGGACAGATCAGCACATCCCATCGCCAGAGTAATGGCCAGTGTCAGGTGTTTCGGTCGAAAGTGGAATTGAACGGGCATCGAGTTCAGCCTCTCTTGGAAGGAGGCCAAACTCTAAGTTGGAGGCTGCAGGCACCGATGTCAGCCGGATCGCCCGGTGCTGCGGGCTACGTCGTTTTGATCGGCGGAAAAGGCCGGATCAACGCAGATTTGCGCATTACGTCCTGCCGGCCTGCTGCCCTTTCCTACAAGTTGTGTTGTCACTGGCCGCTGGTAATGATCAGAAACTCATCTGCCACTGCTCGATCCGCCCGTGGTAGATGTCTGTCGACGCATCAGCTCAGCTACGCCGCACATAAGCCTTGCCATAATGCCGTTCCATGCGCGCCTGAATCAGCTCCAGACCGATCGACATCAGCCAGTAAATGATCGCCGCCGTGGTCAGCATCTCGATGTAGCGGTAGCTCGAGCGTCCGTAGGACTGCGCCAGAAACATCACTTCCCAGACGCCCATCACCGAGATCAGTGACGAGTCCTTGAGCATCGAGATGAACTGGTTGGTGGTCGGCGGGATGATTGTGCGCATCGCCTGGGGCAGGGTGATGCGCCAGAAGATCACGCTCTCGCGCATGCCCAGCGCCAGCGAAGCTTCGCGTTGGCCGTAGGGCACGCCGAGAATGCCGGCGCGGAAAATCTCGCTCAGGTACGCGCCATAGTTGAGTGACAGGGCAATGATCCCGGCGACCACCGCGCCGGGCACGACACCCAGTTGCGGCAGGCCGAGGTAGATCAACAGGATCTGGATCAGCAGCGGCGTGCCGCGAAAGAACGAGGTGTAGAAACTGGCGATCCCGAATGCCACGGCGCTTTTCGACAGGCGCGCGAGGGCGGTGACGAAGCCCAGCAAAGACGAAGCGACGATGGCGCACGCGCAAAGAAACAGGGTCAGCGCCGCGCCCTGCAGGAAGCCGTTGGGCGCTAGGTGCACGCCGAGCAGGTTCGGCAGCTTGTCGAGGATGATCGAGAGCTTCAGATCGAAGCTCAGGAAAAACCCGGCGAACAGGCTGAACATCGCCGCCCAGGTCAGGTACAGGCGCGTGCGGAAACCGAACAGCCGTTGCAGGCGCGATTCAGCCACCGGTTGCGGCGGCTGTGGAGGTGTCGGGAAGGCAGTCATTGGCTGATATCGGCGCCGATCCATTTCTGCGACAGCTTGCTCAGCGTGCCGTCCTGCTTGAGTTGCGCGAATACCTCGCGCACTTTGGCGTCCCACTCGGCGTCACCCTTTTCGATGGCCACCGAGTTCGGTTCCGAGTACAGCGGCGTGCCGGCCAGTTTGAAACGCTGATCCTGATTCAGGCGCGGCTGCGCGGTCACCAGATTGGTGAGGATGGCGTCCAGGCGCACACCGGCGCCCAGGCCCAGATCCTGGAAGGCGACGTTGTCGGTATCGTACGGAGCGATCTGCACATCCTCGAACGGGTACTCCAGGCGCGTGTCTTCGGCGCCTTCAATGACCAGATTCTTGTTCAGATAACTTTCGTAGCTGCTGGCGCTGGTCAGGCCGACTTTCTTGCCGCTCAAGTCCTTGGCGCCGTGGATGCGATCGTCCTTGGCGTTGACCACGATCACGGCGGGCGAGGCGTAGTACTCGACCGGGAAATCGAACACTTCGGCGCGGGCCTTGCTCGGGGTCATGGAGCAGATGCAAATGTCGTAGCGCCCGCTCCAGCGACCGGCAGCGATCACGTCCCAGGATGGCGTTTCCAGGCGCAGCTTGACCCCCAGTTTTTCCGCGACGGCTTTGGCGACGTCGACGTCGAAGCCGTCCAGTTGATTCTGCTCATTGAGAAACGAGAAGGGCGGGTAGCTTTCCATCAGCACGCCGACCAGCTCTTTTTTCTGTTCGACGCGATCGAGTGTGGCGCCGCCGAAGGCTTGAGTGGACGCGGCCAGAATCGTCAGGCCCAGGGCCAGTAGCGGTTGAAGTTTCACAGTCGACACCTGAAAAAAGGGGTTGTTATTAACCGAATGGTGCGTATTAAATAGTTATAAGAACTACTCTGGTAGTGAGAAATATTCATAAGCATATGAGCGAAAAGCATATGGGCACAGCAAGCACGGTAATTCTCGATGGCGGCATGGGCCGTGAGTTGCAACGCGCCGGGGCGCCGTTTCGGCAGCCCGAGTGGTCGGCGCTGGCCCTGATCGAAGCGCCGCAAGCGGTCGAAGCGGTGCACGCCGCCTACATCGCCAGCGGCGCCAATGTGATCACCAGCAACAGTTATGCGGTCGTGCCGTTTCATATCGGCGAGGCGCGGTTTGCCGCTGAAGGCCAGGCTCTGGCGGCGTTGGCGGGCGAGCTGGCACAGCGTGCGGTGCAGGCGTCGGGCAAAGCGGTGCGAGTGGCCGGTTCGTTGCCGCCGCTGTTCGGCTCCTATCGCCCGGACCTGTTCGAAGCGACGCGGGTGAACGAATTGCTGGCGCCACTGGTGACCGGCCTGGCGCCGCATGTCGATTTGTGGCTGGCGGAAACCCAGAGCTCGATCATCGAGGCGCGCTCCATTCGTGCCGGTCTGCCGCAGGACGGCAAACCGTTCTGGCTGTCGTTTACTTTGAAGGATGAAGACACCGACGAAGTACCGCGTCTGCGTTCCGGTGAGCCGGTGGCTGAGGCAGCGGCCGTGGCGGCGGAGCTGGGCGTCGAGACGCTGCTGTTCAACTGCAGCCAGCCGGAAGTGATCGGCGCGGCGATTGACGCAGCGCGCGCCACCTTCGAACGCCTGGGCGTGCAGATTCACATCGGCGCGTATGCCAATGCATTTCCACCGCAACCGAAAGAGGCAACGGCCAATGACGGCCTCGATCCGTTGCGCGATGACCTGGATCCGCCGGGGTATCTGCACTGGGCGATTGACTGGCAGCAGCGGGGCGCCAGCCATTTGGGCGGTTGTTGCGGGATCGGGCCGGAACACATTGCGGTGCTGGCGCAGAAACTGGGGTAAACAACAGATCAAAAGATCGCAGCCTTCGGCAGCTCCTGCATGGGATTGACGTTCACCCTGTAGGAGCTGCCGATTTTGCTTTGACGATTTAACGACGGCACTCGACCAAGCCTTTCACCTGCCCGGTCGGCGTCTGGTTGGCATCGCTCAACCACTGCTCGAACCCTGCCGCAATCGCCGGCCATTCTGAATCCAGAATCGAATACCACGCGGTATCGCGGTTCTGGCCCTTGACCACCATGTGCTGGCGGAACACGCCTTCGAAGCTGAAGCCCAAGCGTTCGGCGGCGTATTTGGAGCGGGCGTTGCCGTTGTTGCACTTCCATTCCAGGCGCCGGTAGCCCAGCGCGAAGGCATATTTGGCGAGCAGGTACACCGCTTCAGTGCTTTTCGGCGAGCGCTGCATCGACGCGCCGAAGGTCACGTGGCCGATCTCGATGCGGCCCTGCGCCGGGACGATCGACATCAGGCTGAGGATGCCCTGCACCTGGCCTGTAGCGCGGTCGATGATGCTGAAGAAATACGGATCGCTGCTGGCCGCATGGTTGTTCAGCCAGTCATTGAACGCGTTGCGCTGCGGAAACGGCCCATAGGGCAAGTAATCCCACAGCTTCGGGTCGGCGCCGGGGCCTTCGAGGGCGTTGAACAACTCGTCGCCATGGCGCGTCGGGTCAAGTCTTTCCAGGCGGATAAAGCGGCCTTCGAGCAGTTTGCTGGTGGGCGCCGGAACGCCTTTCCAGTCGGCGAGTGAAGTGGTCATGCACGCGGCTCCTTAAATGGCTTTGCGAAACTGGATGAATCCCGGGCGCTCGGCGATGCGCTCGTAGAGCTGGATCGCGGTGGCATTGGTTTCGTGGGTCAGCCAATGCACTTTGCAGCAACCGTCGGCCTTGGCAGTGGCGTAAACGTGTTCGATCAGCAAGCGACCGACACCCGTGCCGCGGGTCTCTGGCGCTACCAGCAGGTCCTGCAGGTAACAGGAGTTTTCGATGCTCCAATTGGAACGGTGATAGATGAAGTGCACCATGCCCACTGCTTTACCGTCGGCCCAGGCGAGGGCGGCATGGGTCGGCTCGCTCGGGTCGAGGAAACGCTGCCAGGTGCTGTGGCTGACGGCGTCCGGCAACTCGCTGTTGTAGAAGCGCAGGTAGGCCTGCCACAACGGCAGCCAGGCGGTGTGATCACCGGCAGTCACCGGGCGGATCTGGATCTGACTCATGCTGATTTCCTTAACGCATCAAGTGGGCGAGGGTCTGGTCATTGATGTCGGGGCTGGCAGCCAGGCCTTCGCGCACGCCGGCAATGTCTTCGGCGCTGCGGTTCTGGCTGAGCTTGCGCTTGCCTTCGAGGCGGTCGATGGGTATGGCGAAACCGACGATGGCCTTGAGCATGCCGTCGATGTAGTCGGCCGGCGCGTCGTCGACCTTCCACGGCTGCGCGCGCCCGGCTTCATGGCGATCGGTCAGTGTGCTGACGATGTCGAGCAGGCGCCCGCCGTCGCTGAAGGTTTCGGCGTGGCCGTAGGCGTGCACGGCGACGTAGTTCCAGGTCGGCACGACTTTGCCGTGCTCGGCCTTGCTCGGGTAAAACCCGGGGCTGACGTAGGCGTCGGGGCCGGCAAATATCAGCATCGCTTCAGCGCCGTCGCGCAGGTCTTTCCATTGCGGATTGGCTTTGGCCAGGTGCCCGTACAGCGTGCCGTTAGGACCCTGTTCGCGGTGCAGCAGCACCGGCACATGGCTGGCTTGCAGACCGTTCTCACCATGACTCACAAGAATGGCAAGGCGAGTGGCGAGGATCAGTTCGTGCAATTGCGACAGGTCGTTGATGGCGAAGGCGCGGGGCGTGTACATGGAGAGATTTTCCTTGGCGAATGCCTGCATCCTAGGCAGGCTATTGGTCTGTTGTAAGAGCCATTGATGACCAATTTCATAGGTCCATTGCCATGCCCGAATCGACCACACTGTCTATGCCGTTCAATCCGGCCGGAATCGAACTCGACCGCCGCCAAGGCTTGAGCCGCCAGCTCTATCAGGCATTACGATTGCGCGTACTGGACGGGCGGCTGTGCAGCGGCACGCGGCTACCGGCCAGTCGTGATCTGGCGGCGGCGCTGGCCATTTCGCGTAACAGTGTGGTGCGCGCCTACGATCAACTGTATGCCGAAGGCTTCATCGAAGGTCGGGTCGGTGATGGCACTTACGTTGCGCATTTGCCTCACGCAGCGTTGCCAGCGAAAAAGTTGTCCACAAAAATATCCACAGGGTTTTCAACAGGCTTACCCACAGCCTTATCCACAAAATGCCCGGATTTACCTGTAGATCCATCCAGCAAGGTTATCCACAACGATCCGCTGACCCGGGTCAGAAATAACCATTTGGCCCGGCCGCCCAGTGGTCCGCCCCGGGCTTTTCGGGTCGGTGTACCGGCGTTTGATCTGTTCCCGTTCGACGTCTGGGCCAAGCTGAATGCGGCTTTCTGGCGAAAACCGGATTTGCAGCAGCTGTGTTATGGCGATCCGGCCGGTGATGCACGGTTGCGCGGGATGATCGCTGCCTATCTGCGCAGTTCTCGGGGCATGCAATGCACAGCTGAACAAATTGTGATCACCAGCGGTGCGCAGCAGGGAATAAGCCTTTGTGCACAGTTGCTGGTCGAGCCGGGTGACGGCGTCGCGATTGAAAATCCGGGGTATCGAGCAGCGGGTCACGCCTTCGCCGTGGCCGGTGCGAAACTGCTCGGTGTGGCTGTGGATAACGAGGGCATCGACTGTGCCGAACTGACGAGGTTGAACGACTGTCGCCTGACTTATGTAACGCCTTCCCATCAATATCCCACCGGGGTGGTGATGAGCCTTGCCCGACGCCTTGAACTGCTTGCCTGGGCCGAGCGCACAGGAGGCTGGATCGTCGAGGACGACTACGACGGCGAGTACCGCTACAGCGGCGCGCCGCTGGCCCCTTTGGCGGCGCTCGATCGGCAGGGACGGGTGCTGTATGTCGGCACGTTCGGCAAGGTGGCGTTTCCGGCATTGCGCCTGGGGTATCTGGTGCTGCCTCCGGGGTTAGTGGAGGCGTTCGCTCAACGGCGTGCAGTGGATGTAAGGCATTCCGAAGTCAGCACCCAGGCGGTCATGGCCGAATTCATGGCGAGCGGACACTTCCAGCGGCACATCCGCCGTATGCGGCGAGCGGCGCTGAGCCGGCGCGACACGCTGCTCAAGGGGTGGCCGGCGAACATCCCGGGAGTCGGCCCGTTGCCCGTCGTGGCCGCAGGCCTGCATATGACCGTGCCAGTCGACAGCGTGGCGCGTGAGCGGGAGTTGATCGAATTGGCCCGTGACGTCGGGGTCGAGATCAATGGCTTGAGCAGCTATTGGTTGCCAGACGCCGGCGCTGAGCTGGAGCAGCGCGCCGGTCTGGTGATGGGGTTTGCTGCGGTGCCTGAACCGGCGATCGACGCCGCGCTGGACAGGTTGCGCAGGGCCTGGCAGGTGGATTGAAAGGGGCGGGCTCCAGACCGCCCCGTCGCCTGAGTCAGGGCTGGGGTTCGAGATTGAAAAACAGCGCCGGGTCGCTGATTCGTCGCAGCACATAGTCGATCGGTGCCAATGTGCCGAGTGCCTCGCGGCGTTCGGCAGTGAACTGCTGCAAATGCGCATCAGCGATTTTCAGGTGCGCCGCTGTGAAGCTTTCCAGTGGAGCCTCCAGTGAGTCGTAGTGAAAATGCGCCAGCCACAATGGTTGATGCTTGTTGGTTACATCCAGAATCCGATATTCCTGAAAGTAATCGCGACGTTTTTTGGTCCTGATCCTTCCCTGAACATTGCGTTCGATTTGCACTTGATGATTGTCCAGCATCCATTGCAGATAAGCCTGACGAGGCTGGCGCTGCTTGAGCATGCTGGCGCGGAGGTTGACGCCTTCGGTCCGTAATCGCTGGGCATCGGCGGTGAGATACGCCCCGATATTGCCCACCGGCGGCGTTGCGCCGCCAGTGGCGCGAATGCGGGCGAGGGCCTGGGCAGCATCGGCCGCCGCTCGCTCCAGAAGCGCTGCTCGTTGATCGAACAGATCCTGCATGTCCGCCGGAATCCGGTTGGGCCGTAACGCGTCCTTGCGTGTCTGTTGCGTGAAAGCCTGCACGTCATCAACCAGTTTCAGGCTATTGGCGACAATATCGATGTCTGCCAACGGCGGTTGTCGATTCGGACGCGGCCTCGGCGGCAGTACGCTCTCCAGAGGTTGCTCGGTTGTGGTTGAAGCGTGGGCGGATTGCGGTTCGCGAGGACGGCTCTTGGTCACTTTTATGGCTTGGCGGGAGGGCCCCGCAACGGCCGGTCTGGGAGGGGCGGGTGGGGCGCTGACAACGTTCTCGGGCAGCAGCGCGTTCAATTGATCCTGAGCCAGTTGCCGGAACTCGTTGATCAGGCCGCGTATTCGTTCAAGCTGGGTCGGTTCCAGTTTGTCCGGCATTTCACCAGGAAGGTCTGTGAGGCGCTGATCGGTGTCGGCATAAACATCGATCAGCTTGCTCAGACGTTCGATGTGCAGCGCGATTGCATCTGTCGCGGTCGGCGTTTTGAGCAATTGTGCATGCTGATGGGTGGCGGTAGCTGCCTCGATGATCAGTAATCCCACCACGTCACGCTCCGGCGCGGCCGCTGCGCTGGCCGAGTTACGCATGCACAGCTCGTGGGACATGCCGATTTCGTTGGACTTCAGATCCCACTCGGTGAATGACGGCAGCAACGCGCGCAAGCGTTGTGCAGCGGTGATACCGGCACTTCCCAGGGTTTCGAGAGCGGCCAGTGAGCTCTGGGACAATCGCAGGCGCGTCACCATGTCCTGACTCAATGCCAATGTCTGTCTGACATTTTCGATATGAGTTTGCAGCGCGGTGTCCGATTCGATCTCGTTGTTCTCGACCAGCTTGTGGGTAAGGCTGGCATAGGCGTTGCGTTTGAGGGAAAACCACAGGGCGAGGTTTTTCTGCAGCAGCGTGGTCAGGCGCAGCACATCATGCAGATAGCCTTCGCTGCCGCCTTTCTGGCGCCATTGCTCGAGGTTTTTCAGGGCGGCGTCATAATCGCCAATCAGCGTTTCAACCTGTGCGAGATAGCGCTCGGTGGCTTGCTCGTGCGCAGGGCCGCTGGCCGCGAGCATTTCATCCAGCGCCCGTTGCAACGCGGCATCGGCTGCGGGTTCCTGGCGTTTGAAGTCATTCAGCGCGGTTTCCAGCTGTTTTCGCTGTTGCTCCTTTTCCCTGCGTTGGGTCCTGAGCCGGTTTTGCAGACTCTGCCCACCGGCTCCCCCGCGCAGGCGCAGACGCGTATCGACCACCCACTGGCCTTGAGCAAATTGCGCCAGAAGCGGCCCAGTTTTCCGCGGATTGCCGGCAAATACGATCTGCAGCTGTTGATCATCGTTTTCGATCACCGTGTACCAGTGTTCGCCGACCTGTGCGTACAGCTGATCATTGAGCCTGTACAGGCTGGCACGACCGCGCCGCAGGGTCTGCACATTCGGATCAGTCAGGTCCGGGGCCGGGACTGCGGCATCTTGCAGATACGCGATCAAGGCCGCAGGGCTCCTGCGAGGTATGGAGCCGCTGGCTTCCAGTGAATTGTAATGAGCGGGAGGCAGTTCATCGGTCAGTGGCGTGGGAATAAGGGTCACGACAGGTTTGGCGGGCGCTACGGCCGGTTTCTGCGGCAAGTCGGCTACGTTGTCGTCGATGTCTGACCATGGGCGTGGGCCGGCCTTGCGGCGTACGGCAGCGTGATGGGCCAGGAGAATACCCAAGGTCAGCAACATGTCGCCCACCGAACTCCACTCGTTGAGCCTGTCGCCCCGTTGATGCGCCTCCAGCGCATGCTCGATTTCAGTGAGGCTTTGCCAGATCCAGATGGCCGCGCCAGCCGGGCCGCTGAGAAAGTTCGCAGCAACATTGAACACGGCCCAGCCGCTGTCTCGCAGCAATGCCCAGCGGCGTTCGGCGTTGGATTGCGATTGCCGGTCAGCCAGTTGTGCCATCGCTTGGGCATGGGACTGGAACAATTTGGCGAATACATCGCCGCTCAGTTCCTGCGACCCGAGCTCGACCGGCCCGGCCCAGTTCACGGAGGTCCAGGGTTCCAGCAGTAACTCAGCGCCGAGCCATGGGGTGGGCAGGCCGATCGGGAAGGTGAATTGAGCGTATTTGAAGCTGATGGCTGCATCGGGCAACCACGCCAGCACCGAATCCCTCAGCTCTCCCGGTTGGTGCAAGGCGTACAGCAGGTTTTGCGCAGAAGGGAATTGCATCAGCGATTGTTCGAACAGTGGCCGGTACAGCACGCAGGGGCCGGCCTCGGGCTGACGGGGGCCGATGATGAACATGTTGTCCACCGTATCACCGATGCTTTCTCCGGAGCGGATGAAGGTCAGAGGGCGTATCACCACCGGTTGCGGATGAGCGGGTGTCGGTTTGAGCCATTCGCACACATAGCGATAGCCCTGCTCATTGAAACCGGCGATGCGACGGATTTTGTTCTCCAGTGCAACAAGCGGCAGCACAGCCTGGAGTTGTCTGATATAGAACTGTGCTTGTAATGCAGCTTGCGGCCGATCATTGATCAGTTTTTCCTTGATCAACTGTGGATAGGCCATGCCGATGTTGACCTGGCTCGCCATGTTTGTCAGATAGGTCTCGTTCAACCAGCGGGGAACGGTTTGCGGC
Source organism: Pseudomonas sp. 22189 (assembly GCF_052045635.1). NCBI lineage: Bacteria > Pseudomonadati > Pseudomonadota > Gammaproteobacteria > Pseudomonadales > Pseudomonadaceae > Pseudomonas > Pseudomonas sp. 22189. Next base: position 181,279 of record NZ_JBQEPG010000003.1, on the reverse strand, counting down.
GGATTGAAGCGCAGGCTTGCCTGGTAGGGGGCGGCGTTCTGCAGTGCAAACTCACCCAGGGTTTCCGTATGAGTATCGTTGGGGTTGGGCAGCGTCAGGCCTCCCGACTCGAAGCTGTTGGTGATGGTGATTTCAAGGGTTTCCAGCGGCAGCCCGGCCGCAGATTTTTTATCGGCCAGAATGGCTTCGCGCATACGCCTGCCAGCGAAGGTCGTGATGGACGCAATCCGGAACAGGTTCTTGTCTGCGAGTTTGTATAGCTTGCCCAGCGCACTGACCGATCGGCTGTAGCGCTCCATGTCCGCCGCCGAGGCGCCGATCAGCCAGTCGGGAATGGCGTCGTCCAGTCCGGTATCGCGGGGATGGTCGGCACGGGTGAAGTCCGGGGCGTACGGCGTGTGATCGGCGGCAAGTTCTGCGCTGGTGATCGAGGCGATGGCATCGAGTTGACTGGCAATCAACGCCCAGGCCATGTGATCGAAGAAATTGCCTGCGGGCTCGAACAACTGCCACTTCAGGTTGCGCCCGGCCAATTGGTCGGGCAGGCGATCAGATAAAGACGCTCCCAGCGATTCCAGAGTGTCGAACGACTCATAACCCTTTTCTACCGAGTACATCATCACCAGGTCGCGCTGCCGATAACGCCCCGTGAGCACGGCCGCGCCGCCGACGATCAGATGCCGGGTCTCGCCCTTGTCATCGACCGTATCGACGTCGATCAGGCAGACCTTGATCGACGAAACCTCGGGAGCCCGAGTCGGCCTCTGCTGTTTGTCCGGGAACTGCGAGACGGCTCTGGCCACGTGGCATTGGCTTTCATCCCAGCCACTGTCGGTCTGCACATCAAGGGCTTTGCGCAGGGCATCGGACAACTCCTGCCAACGCGTTGACTTGGGGCCGGCGCTGTTCCAGTAATCCAGCTGACGTTCGCCAAAGGCGGTGAAAAGCAGGGGTGCGTAGTCGTTGAGCAAGGTGGCGATGGCTTCGATGCCGATGTCCAGGTGCAGCACGGGTGTGGCTTGCGGATCGGTTGTCAGGAAGTGTTCGCCTTCCAGGTAATTGGCGCTGGTGGCGGTGAAGAACTGCCGGACTACGGCCTGGGTCAGAGACTCGAACCGGATGGGCATTGCCGTCAGCGTACCGTCGTCCCATTGCCATTGAGGGGTGCCGATGAGCGTATGGTCGGGGTCGATATCGCGGTCGGGAAACCTCTCTTTCAGGGCTTTACGCAGCATTTGAGCCGCCACTTCGTCGACGGTTGGGCCTTGGCTTGTCTGCCGCACGACGAGGTTTTTCTTCAGCAGGACGGGGGGACGGAGGTTGTCGACAGATTCGGTCATTGTCAGTTTCCTTTTTGACATTTCAGGCATGCGAAAAGAACAGGGCACGAGCCAGTTGCGGGCTGATCTCGCTGCGATAAATCGCGATGAGCTGTGGGTTTGCAGTGTCGGCGCGTACGTCGAAAGCACCGGCCAGCAAGCGCTGCTCCCGGGTCTTCAAATGAGCAGCGGTAAAGGCGTTGATGGCCGCGTCGAGCCGGGGGTAATGAAAGTGCGCGTACCAGAGAGTCGCTGCCCCGCGACGCTCGCGAATCTCGTATTCCTGAAGGAAGTCCTTGCGCGGTCCCTTGAGCCGGCGCCGATCACCGTTGCGCACGATGTCGATTTCACCTTTGCTCAGCAGCCATTCCACCCGCGCCGCCGTCGGCGGTTGCTGCTTGATCATGTCGACGCGAACCCGGTAACCCTCGGCGTACAGTCGCTCCTTTGCTTTCTCAAGTGCTGCCTGCAGTCGGGTGGCGGTCTGGTTCTGGCCGTCAATCGTGCTGAGCGGGGTCATGGCTTGCGCCAGGGCACTGGCGCTTTGTCCGACGTGTTCGGCATGTTGTCGAAACAGCTCCTCGGTTTCCACCGGGATACGGCCAGGTTTCTTCGATTGGGCTTCGGTTCGCCGAATGAAATCTTCCAGGCCATCGAGCAGCGCCTGGCCCTGCACCAGCTGTACTGCCAGCGCCGGTGCAGGTGCGACCGGACGGCGCCGCGGGGCCGGGATGCGTTCCAGCCAGACCCCGGGTGTCTTTTCGTGAAAGGTGGCGATGACCTTGCCGGTCACGGGGGCGCGAACCTCCAGCAAAACGGGTTCACCGGGAGCCGAAGGGCGCATTTCGCCGACCACGGTGCCTTTGAAGCGCGTTTTGATGACCCGTTTGCGCGAGGTTCGCGGCGGTTGTGAAGGTACGGAACGTGGCTCCGTCGTCGGCAGTTCACGCAGCAATTGCGCCAGATGATCTTCAGTGTCTTTGTGGAATTCGCTGACCCGTTTGCGCACTTGCTCGAAGGACGGCTGGATCAGTACATCCTTGTGGCTGAGGGACAAGTCTTCGAAGGCTTGAGTAATGCCCGTGAACTGCTCCAGCACGCCATCAAGCGCTTCGGCGCGCTGGATAATCCCCTCGGCGCTGTCTTCCTGAATCAGTTCCTGTGAGGTCTGGATCGCCAGGTTGGTGGTGTCGAGCAGGCGGGTGAAGTCGCCTCGCGCCTCCTTCAGAGCAGCGCCGTCGCCTGCTTCGAAGCAGACCTCACGCGCCAGTGAAACTTGCAGCGCCTTGAGGTCATTCACGCTGAAAGCGGGTAATTGCCTGCGGTACTTATTGGTGATCTCGGCAGCGTTTCTGCCTAGCCTGCTCAGCGCCTGGAACCGCGAGTGGGCAAACTCGATCTTGCCGATTACGCCTTCAGCGAGATCAATCATCTGTCGATAGATCGTCCGATCGCCCGAGCCCGCGGCAGTCTCTTGCGCCTCCAGCAGTGCCAGGGTTTCACGCAGTGTCCGGCTGAAGGTGGCATTGTTCTCATCAAGCCAGCTCTGGTTGAAGTACAGCTGGGTATCCAGCATCGAAGTCATGGCGGAGCGGTAGTTGGGCAAGCTTTCAAGCAGGCTGAGCGCCTTGAGCTGTTCGATGGGGGCTTCGTACTGGCTGCTGCGCTGCTCGAGCAGGTCTAAAAATTGTTGCTGCAAGGCCGGTCGAGCCTCGGTGCTGGCAGCTTTCATCTGGTTGTAAGCGGCGATCAGTTCGGTTTTGGCGTTGGCGCGTTCCTCATCAAACGTGGCCAACTGTTGCTTGAGCTCGGCGATCCGTTGAGCGTTTTGCTGTTTGATCGCTTTGCGCCGGGCAGACAAGCCGCCGCCTCGCAGACGCAGGCGGGTGTCGACGAACCATTGCCCACGGGAATTGCCGATCAACGGCGGCCCTTGGCGTGGAGGTTGTTGGCGAGCGTCGATGATCGAGACCTCGCCGTTTTCCTCCACGGCCACCTCGAACCAGCGCTCCCCGACCTGGGTGTAGTAGCGGTTGTCGTGGCTGTAGAGATGTCGGTACGCACCGCTATCGGCAGCGGGCGGAGTCAGAGGCTCGGGTTTGCTGATTTGGAAACGGTCGAGCGTTTCCTTAAGACTCAGGGCCGGGCCGGTCAGTAGGGATACAGGGTGCCGGGCAGTAGCGGAATCGCTTGCCCTGTCGGGCAGTTGCACGATAGAGGCCGGTGGCGGTTCGACGGCCTGCCGAATCTCGGTCGTGACGGCACCGACAGGCTTTTCTTCGATCTGGCGGGCCGTGGTATGACGCGTCGCACCGCGGTGCGCGAGGACCATGGCCAATGTCAGCAACAGGTCGGTCATCACGGCTTTCTGCTGGTCACGGTCGCCTGTTTCTGTGGCGTCCAGGCCTTGTTGCAGGTCCTCCAGAATCTGCCAGACCCACGCGGCGGTACCGACCGTACTGCCCAGAAAAGGCAGCGCCGCATTGAGGATCGCCCACGCCGCCTGTTTGAAAGTCGCCCAGCGGTTTTGCGCGTTGGACACCGATTGCCGCTGTGCCAGATCCACCAGTGCCAGGGCGTTGCTCTTGAACACAGCGGCCAGGTAATCGTTGGCAATGACTTGCGTGCCAAGGGACAGCGTGCCGCCCATTTGCAGAGGGGTCAGCGGGTCTGCCAACAGCTGCGAGAGCGACCAGACCGAGGGCAGGCTGCCGGTGAATACGTAGTCGGAATAATGGCTGCGTACCCTGTCCGGTAACCAGGCAAGCACCGATTGGCGCAGGGTGGCCGAATGCTTGATGGCATAAATCAGGTTGGCCGGTGTCGGGTACTGGCTCAAGGACTGGTCAAGTAATGGCTGGTAAAGCAGGCAGGGGCCCTTGTCCATCTGCCGAGGACCGATGACAAACATGTTGGCCACTTCGTCCGCAGAGGCAAGCAGCCGCCAACCGGGATTGAAAGCCAGTGGGCGAATGACAATTTCCTGGCCGTCGACCCGGCGATTGGCATCGAGCACCTGCACCACGGCAGCGACATAGCGATAGCCGAGCTCATTGATCCCGCCCAGGCCGCGAATCTTTTGTTGCAGGGCCAACAGCGGTAGCTCAACCCGCAAATGGCCGGTGAACAGATTCTGCCGGCGCAGGCTTTCCAGAGGATCGTCAAGCAATTTGCCTTTGATCAGGGCCGGGTAGGTCCTGCCGATGTCGACACTGACGATCAAGGCCTCCAGGTACGCCGCGTTCATCCAGGACGGCAGCGTCGAGGCACTTTTGCTGCGCACGGTCTTGTCACCCAGGGGGACGGCGATCAGGTTTTGCAGCGCCAGATCGACCAGGCTCAAGGTGCTACGTTGTGGTTCCGTCGGTGGCACAAAAGTGCCCCAGACCACGACACTGTCGACCACGATCTCGATGTCTGCCAGATCCAGATCTGCAGCCTCGGGATGTTGCTTGAGCATGGCCTCGCGAAGTCTCTCCAGGGTGTACTCGCGGATCGGCTTGATCCCGTCCTGAAACGACTGGTTGGCGTTCTGTGTGCGAAGGGTTGCCAAGTCCATCAGATGACGACTGTAGGCCGTGAGATCGACGGAGGACGCGTTGAGCATCCAGTCCGGCAACCCTTGCTCGACCCGGTTGAAGCGCGAGGGTGCCTGCCTGTCCGTCGGGTCGTGTCCATCTGCCGCCCGACTGATGTGGGGTGCCAGATCGCGGTTGCGGATGTCGGTATCGGTCGCCAGTGCACCGATCGCATCGGCTTGCAAGGCAATCAGGTTACAGGCCAGGTGGTCGAAGTAATTGCCTTCGGGTTCGATCAGGCGCCACTGCCAGGCATTGCCGGCGTCATTTTCTGCGGTGTAGCTCAGCAGGGACTCGCCCAGAGCCTGCATTGACTCGTAGCTCTGAAAACCACCGGTTATGGTGTAAGTGAGGATCAGCGTGCGAGTGCCCAGCGTTCCGGTCAGCACCGCCATGTCGAGGGTGTTCAGGTGTCTTGCAGCACCGTCGTCGACCTGGTCGAGGTCGATCAGGCAGGCCCGCGATTGATAGCGGTCGTTGGTCGTGCGGGCGCCCTTTTCCGGATAAGTGAACAAGTGGCGGGCCATGGCGACCTGATCGGCATCCCATGATGGCCCGGGTTCAATGTTCCAGCGCTCGCGCATTGAGTGGGACAACTGCTTCCAGCGTGGCGTTGAGGGGCGCGTGAGCTGGTTCCAGTAATTGAGCTGTTGCTCCTGAAACGCAATGAACAGCAAGGGCGCAAGTTCGTTGAGCAAACGCCCGATAGCCTCGATGTTGACCGGCAATTGCACCGGTACCGGCGCCAGAGGTTCCAGGGTGAGGTAATGCTCGCCATCGAAATACAGCACGGGCGTGGACGCCACCCCATGACGGACCAGAGCGCCCGTCAGTGATTCGTAGCGTCTTGCGCCGGGGATCACCTGCGTTGCATCAAAGGCCCAGGTCGGTGTCACCACCATGGCCAGACGCGGATCGATGGTCAGTTGCGGGTAGAGGGTTTTCAGGGCCGGCAACAGCGCCTGGGTGGCGACTTCCCTGATCGAGGGTCCTGCCACCAGTTGGGTAAGCAAGTCATTCTGCTCATTCGGGAGGGCGGCGGGTGGGGCGGAGTCTTCGCTCATGGTCACTTCCTGTGAGGTGGGCGCAGGTACCGTTGGGCGTTCGGTGCGCGTTCGGGCTCAAGGTAATGACCGTCGGGGCCGGCATGGCGGTATATAGATATCGCGGACAAAAAAAGGCCTGCATCAACGCAGGCCCGTAACTGAACCGAAGTGAAGGTCAGGTGCCGGACTTGATCTTGGTCCAGGCCCGTGTGCGCGCCCGTTCGGCATCACGCGGCAGCGGTTGCAGGGTGTAGAGCGTGCTCATCGCCGCATCGGTCGGGTACAGGTTGGGGTTGTTGCGGATCGCCGGATCGACCAGCCCGGTAGCGTCCTTGTTCGGGTTCGGGTAGCCGACGAAATCGCTGACCGGGGCGATCACCGCCGGTTGCAGCAGGTAGTTGATGAAGGTGTAGGCGTCTTGCGGATTCTTCGCGCCCTTGGGAACGGCGAGCATGTCGAACCAGATCGGTGCGCCTTCCTTGGGCAGGCGCATGTCGACCACGACACCGTTCTTCGCCTCTTTGGCGCGATTGGCCGCTTGCGAGAAGCTGCCGGAATAACCCACCGCGACGCAGATGTCACCGTTGGCAATATCAGCCATGTATTTGGACGAGTGGAAGTAAGTGACGTACGGGCGGATCTTCATCAGCAACGCCTCGGCCTTGGCATAGTCAGCCGGCTTCTTGCTGTTGGGGTCCAGGCCCAGGTGTTGCAGGGCCAGCGGCAGGATCTCCGACGGCGAGTCGAGCAGGGCGACGCCGCACTGCTTGAGCTTGCTGATGTTCTCTTCCTTGAAAATCAGGTCCCAGCTGTCCACTGGCGCGCTGTCACCCAGTGCGGCCTTGACCTTGGCCGGGTTGAAACCGATCAGGATGGTGCCGTACATGTACGGCACGGCGAACTGGTTGCCCGGGTCGTTGGCCTCGATCAGCTTCATCAGTTTCGGATCGAGGTGATTCCAGTTCGGCAGCTTGCTGCGGTCCAGCGGCTGGAACACCCCGGCCTCGATCTGCTTGGCGAGGAACACATTGGACGGCACCACCACGTCATAGCCGGAGTTGCCGGTCAGCAGCTTGGCTTCCAGCGCTTCGTTGGTGTCGAAGATGTCGTAGACCAGTTTGGTCTGGCTGTTCTGCGCCTTGAAGTCTTCCAGCGCCTTGGGCGTGATGTAGTCGAACCAGTTGTAGACGCGCAAGGTGCGTTCTTCGGCGTGGGCGCCGACGCTGAGCAGCGCCGCGCACAGGGCTGGTGCAATGCAGTGCTTGAGTCGGTTCATTGTTCGAACCCTTCGAGCACGTTCACTGCGTTGATGCCGATTTCCTCCACCGCGTAACCACCCTCCATCACGAACAGCGTCGGTTTGCCGAGGGCGGCGATGCGTTTGCCCATCGCCAGGTAATCCGGGCTGTCGAGCTTGAACTGCGAGATCGGATCGTCCTTGAAGGTGTCGACGCCCAGCGACACGACGATGATGTCGGCACCGTAGCTGTCGATCTCGTTGCAGGCCTGTTCCAGCGCCGCGCTCCACACCTTCCAGCCGGAGCCGGCCGGCAGCGGATAGTTGAAGTTGAAGCCTTCACCGGCGCCTTCGCCGCGTTCATCTTCGTAGCCGAGAAAGAACGGAAACTCCGCTTCCGGGTGGCCGTGGATCGAGGTGAACAGCACGTCGCTGCGCTCGTAGAAAATCGACTGCGTACCGTTGCCGTGGTGATAGTCGACGTCGAGGATCGCGACTTTCTGGTGGCCTGCATCGAGGAATGCCTGAGCAGCGATAGCGGCGTTGTTGAGGTAGCAATAACCGCCCATCAAGTCGCTGGCGGCGTGGTGTCCCGGTGGCCGGCACAGGGCGAAGGCGCTGCGGGCGCCGCGCTGGATTTCGGCCTGCGCAGTCAGCGCCACTTGCGCTGCACTGTAGGCTGCTTGCCAGGTGCCGGCGGTGATCGGCGCGCCGCCGTCGAAGCTGTAGTAGCCGAGCTGGCCGTGCAGGCTGGTCGGTTTGATCTGCCGCAGAGTGCGTGCGGGCCAGGTGTAGGGCAGCAAGTCGCCGTCGGTGTTGAATTCGGTCCAGCGTGCCCACGCACCTTTGAAGAAGTCGAGGTAGTCGCGGCTGTGGATGCGCGCGATCGGTTCGAGACCGAAATCCTTTGGCGCTTCCACCGAACCGAGGTTTTGGTTCTTGACCCGTTGCAGCACGTGGTCGGCGCGCGACGGCATTTCGAAACACGGCTTGAGCTGGCCGTCGATGAGTTCGCAGCGACCGTGGTGCAGGTGGTGATCGTCCGAGTAGATCGTCAGCATTTGTTGTTCTCCGCAGGGGGCTGATTCGGTTGCCCCCAGTGTTGCGGTGCGCGGCGAATCGGAGAACGGCAGGAAAGGCCAAAAGGGGATCGATATGGCCAAAAACGCTGACCGAAATTCGCCCCTTGTCAGCAGATCAAAAGATCGCAGCCTTCGGCCGCTCCTACACAGATCGGCGTAGGAGCTGCCGAAGGCTGCGATCTTTTGATCTTCAGGGTCGGAACTGGCTCGGCGCAACCCCGCTCCAGCGCACGAACGCATGGCGGAAACTCGCGGTTTCGCTGAAACCCAGGGTCTCGGCAATGCGGTAGATCGGCAACTGATCCTCAAAGAGCATCTGTTTGGCGCGCTCGAAACGCAGTTCGTCGAGCAGCTCTTGATAACTGCTGCCCATGTCCTTGAGGTGGCGGCGCAAGGTGCGCGGCGAGCATTTCATCTGCTGGGCCAGTCCCTCCAGCCCCGGTGCTGCATTGAGCTGGGCACTGAGCAACTGGCGAATCCGCCCCAGCCACGCCTGACGTCCGGTGAACTCGATGTTTTGTTTGCGGCAGCGGTCGGCCATGGCCTGGTGAGTGATGCTGTCGGCCAATGGCAACGGTTGATCGAGCCAGCGCCGGTCGAAGGCAAAGGCGTTGTCCTTGGCGGCGAAGTGCAGCGGGCTGGCGAAGTGCTCGGCATAACTGTCGCGATAATCCGGCGCGACATGTTCAAAGCGTGTCGCCAGCAACGGCAGCGGATGCCCGAGCAGGTCGTCGCAGATGACCTTCAGCGACACCAGGCAGAATTCCGCGTTGAACACTGCCATCTCCGGGCTCTCGCGGTAATCGGCAGCGACGAACCAGACGCGCTCGCCATCGTCTTCCAGGCTTAGTTCGAAAAGTGTTCCCAACAGCGCCGGATAGCGAATCGCCAGGCGCAAAGCGTCACCGAAGGTGGCACAGGTCAGCAGCGCGTAACCGAGGATGCCGTAGCAGGAAACATGCATCCGCCGTCCCAGTTCCAGGCCAATGTCATGCTTGAGCGCAACGGCGTTGGCGCAGACCTGCATCTCCTGATTGGTGGTGATGCGCGTGTCGGCGCGGTTCAGATCCGCCGCACTGATGCCGCTGCCGGCCAGCAGCGCTTCGCTCGACAGGCCTTCGGTCTTGAAGGTGTTGAGCACCAGTGAGACGGCGTTGAGCGTGGTGAGGTGGGAGTGGAGCATAAGATCTTCCAGCCTTGGGGGTGCTGGAAACGGCAGCAAGTTATATGCCGGGTGAAGATCAAACGGTATGAGGGCTGTTGTGGCGAGGGAGCTTGCTNTGGGGCGCGTAGCGGCCCCAAAACACTGCGACTGCTGCGCAGTCGAGCGGGAGCAAGCTCCCTCGCCACAGGGGCTCACTCCTGCAAGGGTTCGGGTGGTGTCAGATCAGTTCGCCACACAGGTCGAGTTCGATCAGACGCCGCACTTCGGCGTTGTCCAGACCCGCACCGAGCAAGCCGTGCAACTTGCCGAACGCCGCCTCGCGGGTCATGCCGCCGCCGGATAGCACGCCCACGCCGCGCAAACGGCTGCCGGCTTCATACACATCCAGCTCGACCCCGCCTTCATGGCACTGCGTGACCGCAACCACCACCACACCGTTGTCCCGTGCGCGGCCGAGGCTGGCAAGGAACTCGGGATTGTCGCTCGGTCCGGTGCCGCTGCCGTAGCACTCCAGCACCAGACCTTTGATACCGCTGGCCAGCAGGCCATCAACCACCTCGGCGCCGATGCCGGGAAACAGTGGCAGCACAGCAACCTTGGCCAGTTGTTTCGGCTGGTTGTAGTTCAGTGCGGCTGGAATCGACGGCGCTTTCACCCCGCCGCCCTGACGCTCCAGGCGCTTGAACGGATGCCGACCGAAGCTGCGCACTTTCGCGCAACGGGTCGGCGCCAGCAGCTCGCCATGGAAATACAGGTGCACGCCCGGCGCCAGACCCTGACCCAGAGCAACCATCGCGCCACCGAGGTTTTCCCAGGCATCGCTGTCGGTGACGCCGGCCGGCAGCATCGAGCCGGTGAAACACACCCGGGCATGCAGGCCGAGCAACTGGAAACTCATCGCCGCAGCGCTGTAGGCCAGGGTGTCGGTGCCATGCAGGATCAGTACGCTGTCGCAGCCTTGCACGTCCACCGCATCGACCACCGCTTCGCGCAGTTGCTGCCAGTAGGCCGGGGTCATGTTGGCGCTGTCGATCAGCGGCGACATTTCCCGGAAGCGCCACTGCGGCACCACCAGTTCGGGCTGGCTGTGCAGGTAGTCGCGCATGCGGGCTTCGAAACCGGACGCCGGGGCCAGGCCGTTGGCGCTGGCCTGCATGCCAATGGTGCCACCGGTGTAGAGCACCATGACGTGTTGGGCGGCGGGATAAGTCGAAGGGTTCATAGGATTCTCCGAAACGATGAGTTCCTGTGGGAGCGGGCTTGCTCGCGAATGCGGTGGGTCAGATACCAGAATGTCGACTGATCCGCCGCTTTCGCGAGCAGGCTCGCTCCCACAGTTTTACGAACTGTAACTGACGGGCGCAGGGGATGCGCCCGTCATTCACCTGTCAGCGTTGCGCTGCAGGGATGCCTTGCGGCTCGACTGCGGTCTTGCCGACGGCTGGCGCCTCGGTCGGCCAGGCCTTCAAGTCCAAATCCAGATCGGCAAATTTGCTGGAATCGAACACCGGCTGCTTGATGCCGGCGCGGCGCTGCTCGTCGTAGTCGCGCATGACACGCATGCCGACCTTGAACAGCATGGCCAGGGCCATCAGGTTGACGAAGGCCAGGCACGTCATGGTGATGTCAGCGAAGGCGAATACGGTCGAGAGGTCTTGCATCGAACCCCATACCACCAGCGCCAGGACCAGACCGCGGAAAACCATCAGCAACGCGCGGTTGCGGCTGAGGAACTGCAGGCTGTTTTCGCCCAGGTAGTAGTTGTAGAGGATGCAGGTGAAGACGAACAGCGACAGCGCGACGCTGACGAAGATGCGTCCCCAGTCACCGACCACGGCGGCCAGCGAGTTCTGGGTGAGAACGATGCCGTCACCTTCGAAGCCCGGGGTGTAGAAGCCCGACAGCAGGATCAGCAGCGCGGTGCAGGTGCAGATCACGAAGGTGTCGAGGAACACGCTGAAGGCCTGAACCACGCCCTGAGCGCCCGGGTGTTTCACCGAGGCCACGGCGGCGACGTTCGGCGCACTGCCCAGGCCCGCTTCGTTGGCGAACACGCCACGCTTCACGCCCATGACGATGGCGCTGCCGAGCAGGCCACCGAAGGCCGGGTCGAGACCGAAGGCGCTCTTGAAGATGGTTTCCAGCATCGCTGGCACGTGTTCGATCTGGGTGCCGATCACGTACAGGGTCACGCCGATATAGGCCAGAGTCTTGACCGGTACCAGCAGGTCGGACACGGCAGCGATACGCTTGATGCCGCCGATGAAGGTGATGGCCAGCAGTACCGCCAGGACGATCCCGGTGTGGCGTGGGTCGAAGGCAAAGGCGTTTTGCAGCGAGTGGGTCACGGTGTAGGACTGCAGGCCGATGAAGGCGAAGCCGTAGGTGACCAGCAGCAGGATCGAGAACACCACCGCCATGCCTTTGAGTTTCAGGCCGTGCTGGATGTAGTAGGCCGGGCCGCCACGGTACAGACCGTCACCATCGGCGCGCTTGTAGACCTGGGCCAGGGTGCATTCGAAGAAGCTGCTGGACATGCCGACCAGTGCGGTCACCCACATCCAGAACACCGCACCCGGACCACCGAGGGTCACGGCGATGCCGACACCGGCGATGTTGCCTGCACCGACGCGGCCAGCAAGGCTGAGCATCAGGGCCTGGAACGAGCTGAGTTGCCCGCCGCTGCTTTTGAGGCTGTCGCGGAATACCGCGAACATGTGGAAGAAGTGGCGCAATTGAACGAAACGCGAGCGAATCGTGAAGTAGCTACCGAGCCCGACAATGAGCACGATCAGTACTTTCCCTGAGAGGAAGTCGTTGATGACTTCGAGCATGGATTTTTCCTCGCTGTTTTTTGTGTAAGCAAATGCTGGATGTTCAGAAACATCGCGTTACACCGGTTTGCGCGCGGCACGACAGGTGAGGCGAAGGTTTCGTCCCGGATCCATTTCGCGGGTTTGTTATTAGTTCGGGTTTCGCATGGGTTATGGCCTCGTTACCGACGACCGCTCACGCGAAGAGGGGCGGCACTATACCGATCAGTGCGGCGCCCGTCTGCACGCTCGTGGTGCAAGCGACGAAACGAGGGTGCTGCAAGATCAAAAGATCGCAGCCTTCGGCAGCTCCTACAGGTACACGTCGTTCATGTAGGAGCTGCCGAAGGCTGCGATCTTGGCGGTATCAAATACATAAAACATTTAACGTCCTGCCCGCAAAGAAGTTAAAAAAAAGGGCTTGGGGACAAATCCCCAAGCCCTCAAAAGGTGAGAGGTGTCTAGTCCCTCGACCTGGTGAGCGATGCTACAAATAACGCGTCGGCTCAGGCTTTGAGCGGAACCAGACGCGGGGCAATCATGTTTTCCGGGCGCAGGATGTCGGCGAGCATGGCTTCGTCGAGCAGACCTTCTTCGCGCACCAGTTCCAGCACGCCACGGCCGCTTTCAAGGGCGATACGGGCGATGCGGGTGGCGTTTTTGTAGCCGATGTACGGGTTCAGCGCGGTGACCAGACCGATCGAGTGCTCGACCAGTTCGCGGCAGCGGGCTTCGTTGGCGGTGATGCCGACGATGCAGTGCTCGCGCAGCATGTCCATGGCGCGTTGCAGCAGACGGATCGAGTCGAGGATCTTGAACGCGATCAGCGGCTCCATCACGTTCAGCTGCAGTTGGCCGCCTTCGGCTGCCATGGTCAGCGCCAAGTCGTTACCGATGACCTGGAACGCCACCTGGTTAACGGCTTCCGGGATTACCGGGTTGACCTTGCCGGGCATGATCGAGCTGCCTGGCTGACGCGCCGGCAGGTTTATCTCGTTGATGCCGGTGCGTGGGCCGCTGGACAGCAGGCGCAGGTCGTTGCAGATCTTCGACAGCTTGACCGCGGTGCGCTTGAGCATGCCGGAGAACAGCACGAAGGCGCCCATGTCGGAAGTGGCTTCGATCAGGTCGGCGGCGGGCACCAGCGGTTGACCGCTGATCAGCGCCAGACGCTGAACGGCCAGCGCCTGATAGCGCGGGTCGGCGTTGATGCCGGTGCCGATCGCGGTACCGCCCAGGTTCACTTCGGTCAGCAGTTCCGGGGCCAGCGTCTTCAGACGGGCCAGGTCTTCGCCCATGGTGGTGGCGAACGCACGGAACTCTTGACCCAGGGTCATCGGCACGGCGTCTTGCAGTTGAGTACGACCCATCTTCAGCACGTGGTTGAATTCTTCACCTTTGGCGGCGAAGGCCTGAATCAGGCTGTCGAGGCTGGCCAGCAGCGCGTCGTGACCCAGCAGCAGACCCAGACGGATCGCGGTCGGATAGGCGTCGTTGGTCGACTGCGCCATGTTCACGTCGTCGTTCGGGTGCAGGTACTGGTACTCGCCTTTCTGGTGACCCATTGCTTCGAGCGCAATGTTGGCGATCACTTCGTTGGCGTTCATATTGGTGGACGTACCGGCGCCACCTTGAATCATGTCGACCACGAATTCTTCGTGGAAATCACCGCGGATCAATCGGGCACAGGCTTCGCTGATGGCAGCGTGCTTGGCTTCGCTCAGGTGACCCAACTCACGGTTGGCGTCAGCGGCGGCCTGTTTGACCATCGCCAGACCCACAACCAGTTTCGGGTAATGCGAAATCGGAACGCCGGAGAGACGGAAGTTGTTCACCGCTCGCAGGGTCTGGATGCCGTAATACGCTTGAGCCGGTACTTCGAGGGCGCCAAGCAGGTCGTTTTCTGTGCGGAAAGATGCAGCGGAGGACATGATAGAAATCATCTCGATATGGACCCGGTCTATGCCGGAACGCTGCGAATGCTAGGCTTACGGGATTTTTTGGGCCAATGCTGTTAAACACTGGCCTATGCACATTCGGCATAATGCCCGTGTGACGCCGCCTGCGCGGCAGACGTGTGACCTGTTTTGGTGCGTTCCCGGGAGGGCGTGATGAATCTGGAAAGCAAATGGCTCGAGGACTTCAGTGCCCTGGCCGCCACCCGCAGCTTCTCGCAGGCGGCCGAACGGCGTTTCGTGACCCAGCCGGCGTTCAGTCGGCGGATTCGCAGCCTCGAAGCGGCGCTGGGCCTGACGCTGGTCAACCGCTCGCGCACGCCGATCGAATTGACGGCGGCCGGGCAACTGTTTCTGGTGACCGCGCGCACCGTGGTCGAACAGCTCGGTGAAGTGCTGCGTCATCTGCATCACCTCGAAGGCGGGCAGGGCGAAGTGATGCAGGTCGCCGCCGCGCACTCTTTGGCGCTGGGCTTCTTCCCGCGCTGGATTGCGCAACTGCGTAACGAAGGGCTGAATATCGCCACGCGATTGGTGGCAACCAACGTCGGCGACGCGGTGCACGCGCTGCGCGAAGGCGGCTGCGACCTGATGCTGGCGTTCTACGACCCGGACGCAGCGATGCAGATGGACCCGGAAATCTTCCCGTCGTTGCACCTGGGCCAGACCGAGATGCTGCCGGTGTGTGCGGCGGATGCCGAAGGCAAGCCGCTGTTCGATCTGGAAGGCGACGTCAGCGTGCCGTTGCTGGCGTACAGCGCCGGGGCGTTTCTCGGGCGCTCGGTGAATGGTTTGCTGCGTCAACGTCAGCTGCGCTTTACCACGATCTATGAAACCGCCATGGCCGACAGCCTGAAAAGCATGGCCCTGGAAGGCCTCGGCATCGCCTGGGTACCGCAACTGAGCGTGCGCGCCGAGCTGGCCCGCGGCGAACTGGTGGTCTGCGGCGGCCCGCAATGGCATGTACCGCTGGAAATTCGCCTGTACCGCTGCGCACTGGTGCGCAAGGCCAACGTGCGGTTGCTCTGGCGCAAACTTGAGGGCGGCGCTGCACAGGCTTCTTGAGTGGTGGGTCTGTGGGAAAAGATCGCAGCCTTCGGCAGCTCCTACAGGTTGAAATGCCTTGCCCTGTAGGAGCTGCCGAAGGCTGCGATCTTTTGATCTTTTCTGCTGACCTTCAAGTCAATAAAACCGGGCCTTTCGCTGATTTGACAGATGGTCGTTTCGGGGGCTGTTTATTGGCTTCTTTGCGGTATACTGCGCGGCCTTCGGCCGGTACGTCCGGCCATTTTTCGTACAATCAAGCCACGCAATCCTGCGTGGCTTGTTGTTTTTGACGCGCCTGCGGGCGCCCAGAGAGAAGAGGCGCGACGATGAGTGCACTGGTTGGCGTGATCATGGGCTCCAAGTCCGATTGGTCCACCCTTAGCCACACCGCCGATATGCTGGAAAAGCTCGGCATCCCGTACGAGGTCAAGGTGGTTTCCGCCCACCGCACCCCGGATCTGCTGTTCCAGTACGCCGAAGAGGCTGAGGGCCGTGGCATCGAGGTGATCATCGCCGGTGCCGGTGGCGCAGCCCACCTGCCAGGCATGTGTGCGGCCAAGACCCACCTGCCGGTGCTGGGCGTTCCGGTGCAGTCGTCGATGCTCTCGGGCGTCGATTCGCTGCTGTCGATCGTGCAGATGCCAGCGGGCATCCCGGTTGCCACCCTGGCCATCGGCAAGGCCGGCGCGATCAACGCCGCGCTGCTGTCGGCGAGCATCCTCGGCGCCAAGCATCCACAATTCCACGCGGTACTGAAAACCTTCCGTGCCGAGCAGACAGACAGCGTCCTGGACAATCCAGACCCACGTATTGCCTGAGGTTGTTGAGATGAAGATCGGTGTAATCGGTGGCGGCCAGTTGGGCCGCATGTTGGCGCTGGCGGGCACTCCGCTGGGCATGAACTTCGCTTTCCTCGACCCTGCGCCGGATGCTTGTGCCGCCGCGCTGGGCGAACACCTGCGGGCCGATTACGGCGATCAGGATCACCTGCGCCAACTGGCTGACGAAGTCGACCTGGTGACCTTCGAGTTCGAAAGCGTCCCGGCGGAGACCGTGGCGTTTCTCTCGCAATTCGTCCCGGTCTATCCGAGTGCCGAAGCCCTGCGCATCGCTCGCGACCGCTGGTTCGAGAAGAGCATGTTCAAGGACCTGGGCATTCCGACCCCGGCCTTCGCCGACATTCAATCGCAAGCCGACCTGGACGCCGCCGTGGCTTCGATCGGTCTGCCGGCCGTGCTGAAAACCCGCACCCTGGGGTACGACGGCAAGGGTCAGAAAGTCCTGCGCAAGCCTGAAGACGTGATCGGTACCTTCGCCGAGCTGGGCAGCGTGGCCTGCCTGCTGGAAGGCTTCGTGCCGTTCACCGGTGAGGTTTCGCTGATCGCCGTGCGTGCCCGCGATGGTGAAACCCGCTTCTACCCGCTGGTGCACAACACCCACGACAGTGGCATCCTCAAGCTATCGGTGGCGAGCACCAATCACCCGCTGCAGGCTTTAGCCGAAGACTACTCCAGCCGTGTGCTCAAGCAGCTGGATTACGTCGGCGTGATGGCGTTCGAATTCTTTGAAGTCGACGGTGGCCTCAAGGCCAACGAAATCGCCCCGCGCGTGCACAACTCCGGGCACTGGACCACCGAAGGCGCCGAGTGCAGCCAGTTCGAAAACCATCTGCGCGCCGTAGCCGGCCTGCCGCTGGGCTCGACGGCCAAGGTCGGCGAGAGCGCCATGCTCAACTTCATCGGCGTGGTTCCGCCGGTTGAGAAAGTCATCGCCATCGAAGACTGCCATCTGCATCACTACGGCAAAGCCTTCAAGGCCGGGCGCAAGGTTGGTCACGCCAACCTGCGCTGCGCCGACATGGCGACGCTGCAGGCGCAGATCGTCAAGGTCGAAGCGCTGATCGCCGAGTAACGACAGTTTCATCTGGCAGCGGCGGAACCATTCAGGGCTCGCCGTTCTCTCATGGCAGGATGCCAAAGTCTGACTAGGCTTTGGCATATCTACTATTGAGTGTCAGAGGGAAATGCCATGGGAATTATCGGAACCATCTTTATCGGCTTGATCGTCGGCCTGCTGGCACGCTTCCTCAAACCGGGCGATGACAGCATGGGCTGGATCATGACCATCCTGCTCGGTATCGGCGGTTCGCTGGCGGCCACTTACGGCGGCCAGGCCCTGGGTATCTATCAGGCAGGTCAAGGCGCGGGCTTCATCGGTGCGCTGGTCGGCGCGATCGTGCTGCTGGTGATCTACGGCCTGATTAAAAAGAACTGATCCAAGCGACCAAGTCCTCTCTGCCAACGCGGCAGGGAGGGCTAGAATGCTCGGCGATTCGACGTCCTTCCTTTATCCGAGCATTTTTTACCGAGCACCTCCATGCGCCGTCTTTTGTTGACTCTCCTTTTGCTGGGCAGCGGTCTGGCCCACGCCGGCGAACTGCCGGAAACCGACTGGCTGGAACTGATGCCCAAGTCGGACCAGAAAGCCCTCGAGGCCATGCCCGAAATCGACCACAACTCCCCGGAAGCCACCGGCACCTTCACCGAGAAGGGCGGGATGAAGCAGGCCAAGGGTTTGCCGGCGGTGATGTATTCGACCAAGACCGTGGCGTCGATGAACGACAAGCACATCCGCATCGGTGGCTACCCGGTGCCGCTGGAATCCGATGCGAAGGGTCGCAGCACGCTGTTCTTCCTGGTGCCATACCCGGGCGCGTGCATCCACGTACCGCCACCGCCGCCGAATCAACTGGTGCTGGTGCGTTATCCCAAGGGCTTGAAGCTGGATGACATCTACACGCCGCTGTGGGTGACCGGCACGCTGAAGATCGAGAAGGTCAGCAATGACCTGGCTGACGCGGCGTATGCGCTGGACGCGGACAAGGTGCGGGTGGTGCAGGAGTCCGATCTGTAATCGTCACCCCAAAACAACTGTGGGAGCGAGCCTGCTCGCGAAAGCGGTGTATCAGGCACTTGAAGAGTGGCTGACATAACGCATTCGCGAGCAGGCTCGCTCCCACATTTTGTTTTGCGGTACTGGTTAAAGCGGTTTACTACCGACGCTGACACCCATCGTATGGCTCGCACCCGACGCCAGATTCACCACATCATTCATCACATTCGCCGTCTCGATGCACAGCATGCGCTGCCAGCCGTCGTTGTCCATGTCGCTGAACGCGGCGGCGCGGTCGATCCACGGGTTCCAGATCACTGCGGTGCGTGAGCCGCTTGCGGTCAGTACGATGCGCCGCTCCCAGGCCGGGTCGACGATGCTCAGTTGCGGCGGAGCCTCGAGGTAGATGCGGTCGGTTTCCCCGGCGAAGCGCAGTGCGCCTTGCTGGTGGTGGGTGTTCCAGTTGTCCAGGGTCTCGATGTACTCCAGACCGTCCACACCGTCGACGTGCACGTTGCGCACATCGCTGACTGCGAAATAAGTGTGCAGCGCCTGGCTGATGCTGACGGTTTCGACACCCCGGTTATGGCTGGTCAGGCTGATGTGCAACTGATCATTCAGATGCAGGGTCAGGGTCAGATCGACCTGATACGGCCAGCCCGGCAGGCCACCTTCGGGGTAGGGCAGCTTGAATTCGACCTTGACGCCGTCAGCCTCTGATTCGATGCCGCCCAGCTCCCAATCCATCGCTCGCACCAGACCGTGTGCGGGTGCCGGTTGCTCACCGGTGTACAAGGCCTGCACGTGCTGCGGGTTGCGTTCGAACTTGCCGAACCACGGCCAGCACACCGGCACACCGGCGCGGATGCTCTTGCCGGTCTTGAACACCGCCTTGTCGTTGAGCCAGATGATCGGCGGCTGGCCGTCGATTTGATAACTGAGGATGTGCGCGCCTTGCTGGGCCACCAGCACTTCGGCCTGACCGTGGCGGATGCGCCAGCAGTTCAGTTCATCCAGTTTCACGGCTTCAACGCTGGGCGTGTTCATGGGACAGCTCTCGATCAGACACTTGGGACGACTATCGACCGCAAAACCGCGGCGAGGTTTAACGTGCGCGCGGCGGCACCGAGCGGGTGCGACCGCTGCCGTCGATGGCGACGAAGACGAACACCGCCTCGGTCACTTTACGCCACTCGCTGGACAGCGGATCGTCGCTCCACACTTCGACCATCATCTGGATCGAGCTGCGGCCGATTTCCAGGGTCTGGGTATAAAAGGACAATTGCGCACCGACCGCGACCGGCACCAGAAAGGCCATGCGGTCGATGGCCACGGTCGCCACACGGCCACCGGCAACGCGGCTGGCCATCGCGGTCCCCGCCAGGTCCATCTGCGCCACCAGCCAGCCGCCGAAAATATCGCCAAAGCCGTTGGTCTCGCGAGGGAGTGCGGTGATTTGCAAGGCCAGGTCGCCTTGCGGGATCGGATCTTCTTGTTCGAGCTCTATCATGCCGGGGGTGCCTCTGACCCGTGACTCTTCGTTGGTATTGCTGGTGGTAGCCGTCTTCAGGAAAAACGATTCAGCACCGAACATACTGCGTTCGTCACGTTTTCCGTAGGCGTCTAAAGGGAAACTCTGCGAAAGCGGCTGGATCCACGCACCAGGGCGACCAACGACGTTTTCGCACAGCAACCCCCTACAAACCGGAGCAAGGTTGCGAGTATATCGGTCGGTAGACTCCACGACGACCATCGGGTTCTGATTTTGACCGTCAAATACGCGCCTCTATGTGCTTTTTCGAACAATTTGCTATGGTGCCGAACCTGCCCAAGCCACAGCCAGCGTTGTTGTGGCGGTAGATCCGCCTATAAGAGAAGCCCTTGCCATGACCACAGCGCCTTCGAGCCTCGCGCAGCCCGAGCAACCTGCACGCCCCCTGACCCGCAATGATTACAAGACTCTGTCGCTATCGGCCTTGGGCGGTGCGCTGGAGTTTTACGATTTCATCATCTTCGTGTTCTTCGCCACCGTGGTCGGCAAGCTGTTCTTCCCGGCCGACATGCCCGAGTGGCTGCGCCTGATGCAGACCTTCGGCATTTTCGCCGCCGGTTACCTCGCGCGGCCGCTGGGCGGCATCGTCATGGCGCACTTCGGCGACCTGCTGGGGCGCAAGAAAATGTTCACCCTGAGCATTTTCATGATGGCCGTGCCGACCCTGATCATGGGTCTGCTGCCGACCTACGCACAGATCGGCCTGTGGGCGCCGATTCTGTTGCTGCTGATGCGAGTGATCCAAGGCGCGGCGATTGGCGGGGAAGTGCCGGGGGCGTGGGTCTTCGTTTCCGAACACGTGCCGCAAAGGCACATCGGCTACGCCTGCGGGACACTGACCAGCGGTTTGACCGCCGGCATCTTGCTCGGCTCGCTGGTCGCCACGGCAATCAACAGCATCTACACGCCAGTGGAGGTGTCCGACTACGCCTGGCGGATTCCATTCCTGCTCGGCGGCGTGTTCGGCCTGTTCTCGGTGTACCTGCGCCGCTGGCTGCACGAAACCCCGGTGTTCGCCGAATTGCAACTGCGCAAGGCGCTGGCCGAAGAAGTACCGCTGCGTGCGGTGCTGCGTGACCATCGCGGGGCGATTGCGATCTCGATGCTGCTGACCTGGCTGCTGTCCGCCGGGATCGTCGTGGTGATCCTGATGACCCCGACCGTGCTGCAGACGGTCTATCACTTCTCGCCAACGGTGGCGCTGCAATCGAACAGTCTGGCGATCGTGTTCCTCAGCGTCGGCTGCATCATCTCCGGTGCCCTGGCCGACCGTTTCGGCGCCGGCCGGGTGTTTGTCTTCGGTAGCCTGGGCCTGCTGATCAGCTCCTGGACTTTCTACCACAGCCTCGCCGACCACCCGAACTGGCTGTTCCCGCTGTATGCCCTGACCGGTCTGCTGGTCGGCACTATCGGTGCGGTGCCCTACGTGATGGTCAAGGCGTTCCCGCCGGTGGTGCGCTTCAGCGGGCTGTCGTTCTCGTACAACGTGGCGTACGCGATCTTCGGTGGCCTGACGCCGATGGTGGTCAGCCTGCTGCTTAAAGAGAGTGCGATGGGCCCGGCCTACTATGTGGCGGTGCTGTGCGCGATGGGGATTCTGGTGGGGGCGTGGCTTTGGAAGAAGGGGCGCTGATCCAAAGATTCAGCTATCTAGGGCTCTCGCCAGCGTGAGAGCCTTGTTTCACACTCGCTAGCCGGGAGTCGAGCTCCATGCTCAAGCATGTGGGCCAAGGCTTCTGCTGCATGCAGTCTTTCGATGACGTGATGTTCAACCATCAAATCCAGTAACCAAAGAGCTCCGTGTACTTGGAGTCCGTCTCGCTGTGCCTGGCGCCTCAGCTTGCCATCTCCGGTGAGTAAAGGGCGACGTGTTTGCTGTGCCAGCAGGTAACAAGACACATCGGCCAGCGAACTGTTGTTGTGTTCGATTCGTAAACCATATAACCGCATGACACTGGCGTCATCGAGTGATTCGACTATCAGACCTTGATCAAGCAATTCGTCATGTGGGAAGTCTTCAAGTTCATGCATTACGAAGTCAGTACAACACAATGTGAAAGGCAATCTAAACATCTGCTCCAGTAATCCGGCATTTCTGAAATCGATCCAGATATTCGTATCACTGATGTAGATAAGGCTCATGCACTCTCCAGTGAGCCCAGGAAACTTGGGTCCAGGGCTTTTACTGGCTTGCGCAAGAGTTCGGCAGCCCGGGATTTGGTAATCAGCCCTTCTGCCAGTGCCCAAAATGCTAACGACTCAAACCTTTGCGGCGGTTTGCACGGCATCGGCTCAGGTTCCGACTTTCGCCAGCCTTTGGCACTGAATTGAATAGTGAGGGATTTATAACCACCTTCGCTGAGTAGCTTCAGATCCTTCAGTCGTCTCAGGGCGGCATGCATCGATATTCCGTATTGCCGCTTTGCAATCAGTAGTTCTTGTGGATGAACCCTGGTGCGAGGATGGCTGCCGAAATCGCCAGTAACGCTTTTGGCTGGATACAGAAACGCCCCTGCGAAACGATGGCAGCAATTTTCTTTATCCTTTTCAGACATCTCCTCTGGCAATGCCATCACCCAATGACCGAGCTCATGGGCGGCAGTAAACCTGATTCGTTCGCCTGGGCGATCAGCATTCAACGCAATTAGGACATGCTTCCCGTCGCCAGTTGTAGCACAAGCACCATCGAAATCGTCTGGGCCATTGAGCATTGCAATCTTGATGCTGTGCTCTTCCAGCTGTTCGGTGAGGTTGGCAATGGGGTCAGTGCCAATTCCCCAGAATTGGCGAAGCTCCTCAGCCGCTAGCTCGGCTTCATCAATAGAGGAGACTGCAATCATTTGTGCGGGAGTGACAGGGGTGTTGATGTCTGCGGGATCGAAACATTCCTCTAGGGCGATGTAGCGCTCGAGGTGCTCTCGAATTTTTTCTTCTACTTGGGCCTGGCGATATTTGGGCATCTTGGCCAGCTTACGAAATTCCAGAGGTGCCAAAGGTATCGCTTCTGAGCGGAAAAAGTACTCAGGATTGACCTGCAGTGCTTTAGCTAGTTGCAGCAGGCGAGTGGAGTTCGGGGTGCTCAACCCCTTCTCATATTTGCTCAAAGCTTGTTTGGTTATGTCGCCGAGCTGGATGGCCAGAGCATCAAGGGTTAGCCCTCGTTGCAGGCGTGCGCGACGAATTCGGTCGTTTATCATGGTGCCCTCTCGTGGTTGACAAGACTATCTTTTGATAGTGATTTGTCAACCTTGGAAGAGTTCCATTTTTTTGTGCCGCGCCCATGCTGGCCTTTCATCCAATTGTCATATTTCAGCCATAGAGTGTTCACACGGCCTGCTGATACTTGGCCCCGACTTAACACACCCTATCTGCTAGGAGTAAGGCATGAAACTGAAGCGTTTGATGGCGGCAATGACTTTTGTCGCTGCTGGCGTTGCGACTGCCCACGCGGTAGCCGCTGGCGTTGACCCGGCAATTCCGGCTTACACCAAGGTCACCGGTGTATCGGGCAACTTGTCCAGCGTTGGTTCCGACACTCTGGCCAACCTCATGACCCTGTGGGCTGAGAACTACAAGAAAGAATACCCGAACGTAAACATCCAGATTCAGGCTGCTGGCTCCGCCACCGCGCCACCTGCGCTGACCGAAGGCACCTCCAACCTGGGCCCGATGAGCCGCAAGATGAAGGACACCGAACTGGCGGCCTTCGAACAGAAATACGGCTACAAGCCAACTGCTATTCCGGTGGCCGTGGACGCCCTGGCGGTGTTCGTGCACAAGGACAACCCGATCCAGCACCTGACCATGGAACAGGTTGACGCGATCTTCTCGTCTACCCGTCTGTGCGGCGCCAAAGCCGACGTGAAAACCTGGGGCGACCTGGGCGTGACCGGCGACCTGGCCAACAAGCCAGTGCAACTGTTCGGTCGTAACTCGGTATCCGGCACTTACGGCTACTTCAAGGAAGAAGCCCTGTGCAAAGGCGACTACAAGCCTAACGTCAACGAACAACCAGGTTCGGCGTCGGTTGTGCAGTCGATCAGCTCCTCGCTGAACGGCATCGGCTACTCGGGCATCGGCTACAAGACTGCCAGCGTGAAGACTGTTGCTCTGTCGAAGAAAGGCAGCACTGACTTCATCGAAGACACCGAAGAAAACGCCCTGAACGGCAAGTACCCACTGTCGCGCTTCCTCTACGTTTACGTGAACAAGGCCCCGAACAAGCCTCTGGCCCCGCTGGAAGCCGAGTTCGTGAAACTGGTTCTGTCCAAACAGGGCCAGGAAGTGGTGGTGAAAGACGGCTACATCCCACTGCCAGCCAAGGTTGCTGCAAAAGCACTGGCTGACCTGGGTCTGCAGGAAGGCGGCGCTGAAGTCGCAAAAAAGTAACAAACTGAGTCAGGGGTAAACCCCGCCTGACTCATGTGGGAGCGAGCCTGCTCGCGAAGCGGCCTTCAGAACCGGCACTTTCGCGAGCAAGTTCGCCCCACACTCCCCGAATTCTTTTATCCACTGCCAGTGCCCCGCTGGCGGCGGATTTGCTGCGTCACTGCATTGTCATCTTTCTGTCATACAGGATCGCTAGGGTGTGCGCATGAATGATCTGGCCAATTCCAAAATGACTACGAACCCTCCCAAGCGCATTGACTTCAATACGCCTGAGTTGCAACGCAAGCGCCGCATTCGCGCGCTCAAGGATCGCTTCACCCGCTGGTACGTCCTCGTTGGCGGTCTGGCGGTGCTGGCAGCCATCACGCTGATCTTCTTCTTCCTCGCCTACGTCGTTGCCCCGTTGTTCCAGGGTGCCAGCCTGACCGCGAAAGATGCCATTACCCCAGCCTGGATGCAGGACGCCGGCAAGCCGCTGATGATTTCGCTCGAAGAGCAGAATCAGGTGGCAATGCGCGTTTCCGACAAAGGCCAGGCGCTGTTCTTCGACATCGACAGTGGCGCTGAATTGAAGCGCGTCGATCTGCCGGTTCCTGCTGGCGCGACCGTCACTTCCATTGGCGAAGATCAGCCAGGTCATCCGCTGGTAGCGGTGGGCCTGTCCAACGGCCAGGCGCTGGTGTTCCGTCACACCTATAAAGTCAGCTATCCCGATGGCAAGAAAACCATCACCCCGGCCATCGAATACCCGTACGGCGAAGCCCCGATCGCAGTGAACGAGAGCGGCGGTGCGCTGGAGCACGTCAGCCTCAACGCCACCGATTCGACGCTGATGCTGGTCGGCTCGACCGGTGCGCAACTTAATGTGCTGGCGCTGACCAGCGAAGAAAACATGATGACCGGCGAAGTCACCAACGAGCAGAAGCGTATCGAACTGCCGCAGATGACCGAGCCGGTGAAAAACATCTTCGTCGACCCGCGCCAGCAATGGCTGTACGTGGTCAACGGGCGCGCCCAGGCCGACGTGTTCAGCCTGCGCGACAAGAGCCTCAACGGTCGCTACAAACTGCTGGAAAACGCTGACGCCGAAGTCACTGCGAGCACGCAACTGGTGGGTGGCATCTCGCTGATCATCGGTGACTCCAAGGGTGGCCTGGCCCAGTGGTTCATGGCCCGTGACACCGATGGCGAACTGCGCCTGAAGCAGATCCGTACTTTCCAGATGGGCACCACGCCGATCGTTGAAATCACCGCCGAAGAGCGTCGCAAGGGCTTCGTGGCCCTTGATGCCAGCGGCAAGCTCGGTGTGTTCCACAGCACCGCGCACCGCACGTTGCTGGTCGAGCCGGTGGCCGAAGGTCAGGGCCTGTTCGGCCTGTCGCCGCGCGCCAACCGGGTGATCGTCGAGGCCGGCGGCAAGCTGCAACCGCTGCTACTCGACAACCCGCACCCGGAAGTGTCGTGGAGCGCGTTGTGGAGCAAGGTCTGGTACGAGAACTACGACGAGCCTAAATACGTCTGGCAATCGACGGCGGCCAACACCGATTTCGAACCGAAACTGAGTCTCTCGCCACTGACCTTCGGCACCCTGAAAGCCGCGTTCTACGCGATGCTGCTGGCGGCACCGCTGGCGGTTGCCGCTGCGATCTATACCGCCTACTTCATGGCCCCGGGCATGCGCCGCAAGGTCAAGCCGGTGATCGAGTTGATGGAAGCGATGCCGACGGTGATCCTCGGGTTCTTCGCCGGTCTGTTCCTCGCCCCGTATGTGGAAGGGCATCTGCCGGGCATCTTCAGTCTGCTGATGCTGTTGCCGATCGGCATTCTGGTCGCCGGTTTTACCTTCAGTCGCCTGCCTGAGTCGATCCGCCTGAAAGTCCCGGATGGCTGGGAAAGTGCGCTGCTGATTCCGGTGATCCTGTTTGTCGGTTGGTTGTCGCTGTACATGAGCCCGTACATGGAGAACTGGTTCTTCGGCGGTGACATGCGCATGTGGATCTCCCACGACCTGGGCATCACCTACGACCAGCGCAACGCTCTGGTGGTGGGTCTGGCGATGGGTTTTGCGGTGATCCCGAACATCTACTCGATTGCCGAAGATGCCGTGTTCAGCGTGCCGCGTGGCCTGACCCTCGGTTCCCTGGCGCTTGGTGCCACGCCGTGGCAGACCATGACCCGCGTGGTGATCCTCACCGCCAGCCCGGGGATCTTCTCGGCGCTGATGATCGGCATGGGCCGTGCGGTCGGCGAAACCATGATCGTGTTGATGGCCACCGGTAACACTCCGGT
This sequence comes from Pseudomonas sp. 22189, assembly GCF_052045635.1. Lineage (NCBI taxonomy): Bacteria > Pseudomonadati > Pseudomonadota > Gammaproteobacteria > Pseudomonadales > Pseudomonadaceae > Pseudomonas > Pseudomonas sp. 22189. The sequence goes on along the minus strand of NZ_JBQEPG010000003.1, from coordinate 154,915 downwards.
CATGGAAATGAACCTGTTCGAAGGCCTGCGCACCCTGGCCGCCAACGTCGCGGTGGAAATGCCCGAGTCGGAAGTCGGCGGCAGCCACTACCGCGTGCTGTTCCTCTCGGCGCTGGTGCTGCTGTTGTTCACCTTCGTCATGAACACCCTGGCAGAACTGATTCGTCAGCGTCTGCGCAAGAAATACTCGTCGCTTTAAGAAAGGTAGAAGTCTGTGAAACAGAACTCCCTGAATGGATGGTTCAAGAGCGGCGCCCCGGGCGTCTGGATCAGCGGTGGCGCGGTGTCCATTGCGGTCATCATGACCATTGGCCTGCTGGCGGTGATTGCCGTGCGCGGTCTGGGTCACTTCTGGCCGGCGGACCTGATCCACGCCAGCTACGACGTACCGGGCCAGGCCAATCACCTGGTCATCGGCGAAGTGGTACAGAAAGAAGAAGTACCGCGCGCACGCCTGAAAAGCGCCGGCCTGCCGGTGCCTGATCAGGGCCCGGAATTCATGACCCGCGAGCTGATCAAGGTCGGTAACCGCGACCTGAACGGCAACGATTTCACCTGGGTGGTCGGCGAGTGGCTGACCAAGCAGACCACGCCGCCGGAACTGATGGCGATCGAGCGTCGCGAGTGGGGCAACTTCTACGGCTACCTGGTCAACGTCAAACAGGACGGCAAGGTCATCGCCGAAGGTGAAGCGGCGTGGCCTGAGCTACAAGCGCGGATCAACCGGGTGAACGGCCTGGCTGCACAGCTCAAATCGCTGGAAAAGACTGACATCGGTGCGATCAACGCAGGGCTGGAACGCATCCGTCTGCACGGGCGCAAGCTGGAACTGGACGGCAAGCTCGACGCCACCGCGCAAGCGGACATGGACGCCGAGCGTGCCGAGCTGAACGCGCGTTATCAGGATGTCGAAGCACGCCTGAGCGATCTGCATGCGCAGTTCAACCGCGACGCGTTGACCGCCCGCGATGCAAACGGCAAAGAGATCGAAATCAGCCTGGGCAAAGTGGTTCACGCTTACCAGCCGAACGCCATGGGCACGATGACCAAGATCGGTTTCTACTTCGGCAAGGTCTGGGAGTTCCTCTCGGATGACCCGCGTGAAGCGAACACCGAAGGCGGGATCTTCCCGGCGATCTTCGGCACCGTGATGATGACCCTGATCATGGCGATGATCGTCACCCCGTTCGGCGTGCTGGCGGCGGTGTACCTGCGTGAATACGCCAAGCAGAACACCCTGACCCGAGTGATCCGCATCGCGGTGAACAACCTCGCCGGTGTGCCGGCGATCGTCTACGGCGTGTTCGGTCTGGGCTTCTTCGTCTACGTGCTGGGTGGTTCGGTCGACCGTCTGTTCTTCCCTGAAGCGCTGCCAGCGCCGACGTTCGGCACACCGGGTCTGCTCTGGGCTTCGTTGACCCTGGCGCTGCTGGCGGTGCCGGTGGTGATCGTGGCGACCGAGGAAGGTCTGGCGCGTATCCCGCGCACCGTCCGTGAAGGCTCGCTGGCACTGGGCGCGACCAAGGCCGAGACGCTGTGGAAGATCGTCCTGCCAATGGCCAGCCCGGCCATGATGACCGGCATGATCCTCGCCGTGGCTCGCGCCGCCGGTGAAGTGGCGCCGCTGATGCTGGTGGGTGTAGTGAAACTGGCACCGTCGCTGCCAGTGGACGGCAATTACCCGTACCTGCACCTGGACCAGAAGATCATGCACCTGGGCTTCCACATCTATGACGTCGGCTTCCAGAGCCCGAACGTCGAAGCGGCACGGCCGCTGGTGTACGCCACGGCGTTGCTGCTGGTGCTGGTGATCGCCACGTTGAACCTGTCGGCGGTGTGGATTCGTAACCACCTGCGCGAAAAATACAAAGCACTGGATAGTTAACACAAACCCTGTGGGAGCTGGCTTGCCAGCGATGCAGACGACTCGGTCTGCCAGTAACACCGCGGTGATGCCATCGCTGGCAAGCCAGCTCCCACAGGAATCGCGACAGACACAGAATTTGAGTAACCCGCTGGCGTTGTCCGGCGGTACAACGAACCGAATTTGTTAGCACAGGGAGCCTCCCATGCAGCACGAAACACATACCCACGGCATCAACATGTCGGCCCTGGGTCGCGACAAGCAGAGCTTGAGCCTCGAGCAGGAAACGGTGGCCATCGAGGTCCCGGGCCTGAGCCTGTTCTACGGTGAGAAGCAGGCGCTGTTCGACGTCAGCATGAACATCCCGAAACAGCGCGTGACCGCGTTCATCGGCCCGTCCGGCTGCGGCAAGTCCACGCTGCTGCGCACCTTCAACCGCATGAACGACCTGGTGGACGGCTGCCGTGTCGAAGGTGCGATCAACCTGTACGGCAACAACATCTACCGCAAGGGTGAAGACGTTGCCGAGCTGCGTCGCCGTGTGGGCATGGTGTTCCAGAAGCCCAACCCGTTCCCCAAGACCATTTACGAAAACGTGGTCTACGGTTTGCGCATTCAAGGCATCAACAAGAAGCGCATCCTCGACGAAGCCGTCGAGTGGGCGCTGAAAGGCGCGGCCCTCTGGGATGAGGTCAAAGACCGTCTGCACGACTCGGCACTCGGCCTGTCCGGTGGTCAGCAGCAGCGTCTGGTGATTGCCCGCACCATCGCGGTTGAGCCGGAAGTGTTGCTGCTCGACGAGCCGTGCTCGGCCCTCGACCCGATCTCGACCCTGAAAGTCGAAGAGCTGATCTACGAGCTGAAGTCAAAGTTCACCATCGTCATCGTGACCCACAACATGCAGCAGGCCGCGCGGGTTTCCGACTACACGGCGTTCATGTACATGGGCAAACTGGTGGAATTCGGCGACACCGACACCCTGTTCACCAATCCGGCGAAGAAACAGACCGAAGACTACATCACCGGTCGTTATGGCTGACAGTTGCGGTTATTCACAGAATTGACGCTGCGGCCCACCGCACCTTACCGGACGCTCCAAGGACGCCACCATGATTAGTAAAGAAGGCCTTACCCACCACATCTCCGCGCAGTTCAACGCCGAGCTTGAGGAAGTGCGCAGCCACCTCCTGGCCATGGGCGGGCTGGTCGAGAAGCAGGTCAACGACGCGGTCACCGCACTGATCGAGGCCGACTCGGGCCTGGCTCAGCAGGTGCGCGAGATCGACGACCAGATCAATCAGATGGAACGCAACATCGACGAAGAGTGCCTGCGCATTCTCGCCCGTCGTCAGCCAGCGGCGTCCGACCTGCGTCTGATCATCAGCATCTCCAAGTCTGTGATCGATCTGGAGCGCATCGGCGACGAAGCGACCAAGATCGCCCGTCGTGCCATTCAGCTGTGCGAAGAAGGCGAAGCGCCGCGCGGTTATGTCGAAGTGCGTCATATCGGCGACCAGGTGCGCAACATGGTGCGCGATGCGCTGGACGCCTTTGCCCGCTTCGACGCCGATCTGGCGCTGTCGGTGGCGCAATATGACAAGGTCATCGACCGTGAATACAAGACTGCGCTGCGTGAGCTGGCCACCTACATGATGGAAGACCCGCGCTCTATTTCGCGGGTTCTGAGCATCATCTGGGTGCTGCGTTCGCTGGAGCGTATCGGCGACCACGCGCGCAACATCTCGGAGTTGGTGATCTACCTGGTACGCGGCACCGATGTGCGGCACCTGGGCCTCAAACGCATGAAAGAAGAAGTTCAAGGCACAAGCGGCGAAACCGCTAATGTTCCGGGCGATGCTGACGATAAGTAAGATTGCCTGAGAAAAGCGCCCGGCCCTTTGGCCGGGCGTTTTTGTTTATGGCGCTTGAACAGAAAATCGAATTAAAAAGCAGCACCCGCGAACGAAAAGTCCCGGCGTGACTGAAGATTGTTGGCAATGTGCCATCAGCAAAGCGGTATGCTTGCCGGGATTTTTATAGGGGTGTTGGATGAGCAAGATCAGTGTGTTGGTCGTGGACGACGCTTCGTTCATTCGCGACCTGGTGAAAAAGTGCCTGCGTAATTACTTCCCGGGGATCCGCACCGAGGATGCCATCAACGGCAAAAAGGCTCAGGCCATGTTGGCCAAGGAAGCATTCGACCTGGTGCTGTGCGACTGGGAAATGCCGGAAATGTCCGGTCTTGAACTGCTGACCTGGTGCCGCGAGCAGGACAATCTCAAGACCATGCCATTCATCATGGTCGCCAGCCGTGGTGATAAAGAGAACGTGGTGCAGGCGATTCAGGCCGGCGTTTCCGGCTATGTCAGCAAGCCGTTCACCAACGAGCAACTGCTGACCAATGTCAAGCAGGCGCTGAACAAGGTCGGCAAGCTCGACACCTTGATGAACAGTGCACCGACCAAGATGAATTCGGCGTTCGGCAACGATTCCCTGAGCGCGCTGACCGGTGGCAAGCCTGCGGTGGTCGGTGCTGCGCCGGCCGCTGCGGCGGCCAATCCGTTCGCTAAGCCAGCCGCTGCTGCGGCGCCTGCTGCGGCGCCGTCCCGCGGCTTGCTCAACAGCCCGCCAGTTCAGGCTCCGGCCGCCTCCAAAGCACCGGCCGGCGGTCGTGGCCAGGGCCAGTTGCGCCTGCCAGGCGGCACCCAGCAATGCGTGATCAAGGCCCTGAGCATCAAGGAAGCGCTGTTAGTGGTGAAACGCACCGATGCCCTGCCGCAGATTCTCGACAGCGCCGTGCTCGATCTGGAGCAGGGCGACAACGCCGAAATCGCCCGCCTCAACGGCTACCTGCACGCCATCGTTGCCCACGAACAGAAAGCCGACAGCGACTGGCTGCAACTGACGTTCCGTTTCGTCGACCAGGATGCGCAGAAGCTCGACTACATCTCCCGCCTGATCGCCCGCGGTACGGCGCAGAAGCACTTCGTTCCGGGTGCGTAAGCGGCGTCTGTGAAAAGATCGCAGCCTGCGGCAGCTCCTACATTGGAATGNGTAGGAGCTGCCGCAGGCTGCGATCTTTTGCTTTGTGCGCTGGGCAACTTGAAACATCTGTCGACTAGCCTGGTCTGTCTCAGCTGCTAGGCTCTTTTCCAGGCCTTCCTTCGACAGATTCCTGCCCATGCTCGCGCGCCTGCTGTTTCTCTGTGGTCTTTTCCTGGCCTCCACCTCGACTGTGGCCATGACCATCTACAAATCCACCGATGCCAACGGTGTCGTCTCGTACAGCGACCGGCCGAGCAAAGGCTCGCAGGTGTTCGTGTTTCAGGACCGCATGGTCGAACATCTGGAGCGCCAGGTGTACCTCGACATCAAGAAGCAGAAGGGCGCCGACGTGGTGTTCGTGCGCAACGATCTGTATGCGCCGGTCGAGATTGCGCTGGCGTTTACCGGGATGAGCAACGTGCGTGGCGTGCCGGCCCAGACCATCCGCCGAGTGCTGCCTGCGCGCAGTAATACCCGGTTGGCGCTGCTCACAGCGATTACCCAGGGTCAGCCGCTGGTGTATTCACCGCAATTTCAGTATTCCCTGGGTGACCCTGCAGGCGCCGCGCAGAGCTATCGCTATCCGTTGCCGTGGCGGGGCGGGCCGTTCCGTCTGAGTCAGGGCGCCAATGGCCAGTACAGCCATTACGGGCCGAAGAACCGGTATGCGATGGACATCGCCATGCCGGTCGGCACGCCGATCATTGCCGCACGGGCCGGGGTGGTGGTGAAAACCGAAAACTCACAGAGCGGGCGCGGCAATGATGCGTCCGGCAATTTTGTCCGGGTGCTGCATGACGACGGCACGATGGGTGTGTACCTGCATCTCAAGCAAGGTTCGGTGAGCGTACGCGAGGGGCAGCGGGTGACGGTTGGCAGCCCGCTGGCGCTGTCGGGCAATACCGGCAACAGCAGCGGCCCGCACCTGCACTTTGTGGTGCAGCGCAATACCGGGCAGGGGCTGGTGTCGATTCCGTATCAGTTCAACCAGCCGCTGGGGGCGTTGCCCAACTTTGCGTTGGGCAAACAGTAAAACCGTTAGGGGGCCGCTGTGGAGGGGCTTCTGTGGTGAGGGGGATCAATCCCCTCACCACAGAAGCGTCCCCCAAAACACCCATCAATCCAGCATCAACACCTTGGCCAGCACAATCTTCGGCCCTTTCATCTTCTTGATGATGATCCGCAGGCCTTCGACTTCCAGCACCTCTTCCTCTTCCGGGACGCGCTTGAGGGTCTCGTAGACCAGCCCGGCGAGGGTTTCCGCTTCGATGTGATCCAGGTCGATACCGAGCAGGCGTTCAACTTTGAACAGCGGCGTGTCGCCGCGTACCAGCAGCTTGCCCGGTTGATACGCGAGGATCCCGCGCTCGGCCTTGCGGTGTTCGTCCTGGATGTCGCCGACCAGCACTTCCAGCACGTCTTCCATGGTCAGGTAGCCGATGATGTTGCCGTCGGCCTCTTCGACCACGGCGAAGTGCGAGCCGCCCTTGCGGAACTGCTCCAGCAGCTGCGACAGCGGCATGTGCCGCGACACGCGCTCCAGCGGGCGGGTCAGTTCAGCCAGGTTGAACGACTCGGGAATGTGGTCCAGCGCCGCCAGTTCCAGCAACAGGTCCTTGATGTGCAGCAGACCGACGAACTCCTGGCGTTCGCTGTCGTACACCGGATACCGGCTGAACTTGTGGCGACGGAACATCGCGAGGATTTCTTTCAGCGGTGCGTTGAATTCGAGGGTGATCAGGTCTTCGCGGGAGTTGGCCCAGTCGACCACCTCCAGTTCGCCCATTTCCACCGCCGAGGCCAGCACGCGCATGCCCTGGTCGCTCGGGTCCTGACCACGGCTGGAGTGCAGGATCAGTTTCAGTTCTTCGCGGCTGTAATGATGTTCGTGGTGCGGGCCGGGTTCGCCCTGGCCGGCGATGCGCAGAATCGCGTTGGCGCTGGCGTTGAGCAGGTAGATCGCCGGGTACATCGCCCAGTAGAACAGGTACAGCGGCACTGCCGTCCACAGCGACAGCAGCTCGGGTTTGCGGATCGCCCACGACTTGGGCGCCAGCTCACCGACCACGATGTGCAGGTAGGAAATGATGAAGAACGCGGTAAAGAACGAAATGCCTTTGACCACTTCCGGCGACTGCACGCCGACCGCGCTCAGCAGTGGTTCGAGCAGGTGCGCGAACGCCGGTTCACCGACCCAGCCCAGGCCGAGGGAGGCGAGGGTGATACCGAGCTGACAGGCCGAGAGGTACGCATCCAGCTGACTGTGAACGGTGCGCAGGATGTGCCCGCGCCAGCCGTTCTTGTCGGCGATGGCCTCGACCCGGGTCGAGCGCAGTTTGACCATGGCGAATTCCGCTGCAACGAAGAAGCCGTTGAGCAACACCAGGATCAGAGCGAAAAGAATCATGCCGAAATCGGCGAAAATCGTAGCGAGGGACAAGCCAGGGGAAGGGTCCATGATGGAGTTTTGCAGGTTCCGTGTGATTCGTAAGAGAGAAAAAATCGCGCCTGAAAGGCAGACGCAAGTCAGCCAATGTAGCGGCTGACTTGGCGATTGCCTAGTGGCGCGTGCTGGCCGGTATCACTCGGCGGCGCTGATGGCCCGTGCCTGGGCCACCTGGGCCGGGGCGAAGTGGCAGGTGAACGTGCTGCCATGACCAGGCACGCTGCTGATCTCCATCCGTGCGCGGTGGCGCAGCAACACATGTTTGACGATTGCCAGGCCCAGCCCGGTGCCGCCGGTGTTGGAGTTGCGACTGGAGTCGACACGGTAGAAGCGTTCGGTCAGGCGCGGCAGGTGCTTGCTGTCGATGCCGATCCCGGAGTCCTGCACGCTCAGGTGCGCGCCTTGCTCGTCGCCCCACCAGCGAATGCGGATGTTGCCCTCGGCCGGGGTGTACTTCACGGCGTTGAACACCAGGTTGGAGAAGGCGCTGCGCAGTTCCGCCTCGCTGCCCTTGAGCAGGATCTTGCCGTCGGCTTCGAGGGTGATTTTCTGGTTTTTCTGCCCGGACAACTGCTTGGCGTCGCTCTTGATCGATTGCAGCAGGGTGTCGATCTGCACCGGCTGATTGTCCGACGGGTAATCGGTGGCTTCCAGTTTCGCCAGCAACAGCAGGTCGTTGAGCAGGGTCTGCATGCGCCCGCCCTGTTGCTGCATCTGCTGCAGGGCGCGGCTCCAGCGCGGATTCACTTCCTCGACATTGTCGAGCAAGGTTTCCAGGTAGCCGCAGATCACCGTCAGCGGCGTGCGCAGTTCGTGGGAGACGTTGGCGATGAAGTCTTTGCGCATCTGTTCCAGCTGATGGATGCGCGTGACGTCGCGCACTAGCATCAAGTGTTCGTTGTTGCCGTAACGCGTGAGGTACAGCTGGATGCGCACACGATCATTGGTGGGCGAAGGGATTTCCAGCGGTTCGGCGTAGCTGTCCTGCTCGAAGTATTCCTTGAAGCGCGGATGGCGCACCAGGTTGGTCACCGGTTGGCCGCTGTCCTGCGGGGTCTTGAGGCCGAGCAGGGTTTCGGCGGCGCGGTTCCACCATTCCAGGTTGCCGTCGCTGTCGAGCATGATCACCGCATCTTTCAGCGCGGCGGTGGACTCCTGCACCCGGTCGATCACCGCTTGCAGGCGCCCGCGTACCCGTTGGTCGCGGCGTTGCAGGTGGTAGATGCTGTCGAATACCTCGCCCCACAGGCCATAGCCGTCGGGCGGTGCTTCATCGGGTTGGTGCAGACGCAGCCATTCGTGCAGGCGCAGCAGTTGCTTGAGCGTCCAGGCCAGATACAGGCCCAGGCCTGCAGCGAGGCTCCAGCCGTAATAGCCGCTGATCAAGCCGATCACCAGGCAGGCGGTGACCAGCAACAGCATGTGGCGAATCAGGGTGCCATGCCAGTTTTGATTCACGGAAAATACGGTCCTTGTCAGCGAGTCTGGCGGTCGGATCAGGCCTTGGTGGAAAACCGGTAGCCGGTGCCGCGCACGGTTTGTACCAGATTTTCGTAGGCATCGCCGAGGGCTTTGCGCAGGCGCCGGATGTGCACGTCGACGGTACGCTCTTCAACATAGACGTTGCCGCCCCAGACCTGATCCAGCAACTGCCCGCGCGTGTAGGCGCGTTCCTGGTGGGTCATGAAGAATTGCAGCAGACGGTATTCGGTCGGGCCCATCTCGGCCGGACGGCCGTCGATGGTCACGCGGTGGCTGATCGGGTCGAGCAGCAGGCCGCCGACTTCGATCGGCGCTTCGCCATCGGTCGGGCCGGCGCGGCGCAGCACAGCCTTGAGGCGGGCGACCAGTTCGCGTGGGGAAAACGGCTTGGTGATGTAGTCGTCGGCGCCGACTTCAAGCCCCTGGATCTTGTTGTCCTCTTCGCCCTTGGCGGTGAGCATGATGATCGGGATGTCCCCGGTCAGCTCGTCACGCTTGAGGCGGCGGGCCAGTTCGATGCCGGAGGTGCCGGGCAGCATCCAGTCGAGCAGGATCAGGTCCGGTTTGCGGTCAACGATGATGGCGTGTGCCTGCTGCGAGTTCTCCGCCTCGAGGCAGTCATAGCCGGCCATTTCCAACGCAACGGCGATCATTTCGCGAATGGGCGCTTCGTCGTCGACGATCAGAATGCTCCTGCCAACCATGCCTTAATCCTCTTGTCATTTAACTGTCTTGCGCCGCATTAGATAACGGAATTATTGCAGTCGTGTGACAGTATTTTAGTCGCCCGGCGGTTGGCGTGATCCTGGGCTAAGCTCTAAGTCCGAATCCTGACAACCACAAAAGAAGGTTTCCATGACTCAAATGACTGCTTCTTTCAAAGCCCTGCTGATGGCTGCTGCCGTTGCATTACCGTCGATGGCGTTCGCCGCTGACCCGGTCATGATGAAAGACGGCATGATGACCGATCACAAAGGCATGACCGTGTACACCTTCGACAAGGACACGGGCGGTAAATCGATGTGCAACGGCGATTGCGCGAAGAACTGGCCGCCGATGATGGCGCCGGCGGGTGCCAAGGCTGAAGGCAAATTCACCCCCATCAAGCGTGATGACGGCACCATGCAGTGGGCATATGACGGCAAGCCGCTTTACACCTTCAAAATGGATGAAAAACCGGGCGACATGAAGGGGGAAGGGTTCAAGGACATGTGGCACATGCCTAAACACTGATTCCTGCAGCAACTACATCCCTGTGGGAGCGTGCCTGCTCGCGAAAGCAGTGTGTCAGTTAACACATTGGCTGACTGACACGACGCCTTCGCGAGCAGGCTCGCTTCCACAGGTTTTTGTGGATCAGCGCAACGCGTAATCCAGCACGATCCCGACAAAAATCGCCAATCCGGCCCAATGGTTGTGCAAGAACGCCTTGAAGCAACGCATGCGGTCGCGATCGCGGGTGTACCAGAACTCCCACGCATAACAGCCCGCGGCCACCAGCAGGCCGAGATGGAACCACGTCCCCAGCTCGAACTTCGACCCGGCCAGCAGCAGACAGCCCAATGACAGCGCCTGCAGGGTCAGGATGATTACCCGATCCGCATCACCAAACAGAATCGCCGTGGATTTCACGCCGATCTTCAGGTCGTCATCACGGTCAGTCATCGCGTAATAGGTGTCGTAACCCACCGTCCACAACAGATTGGCGATCCACAGCAGCCACGCGGCGGCAGGCAGTTCGCCGGTTTCGGCGGTGAACGCCATCGGCATGCCCCACGAGAACGCCGCGCCGAGCACCACTTGCGGGTAATAGGTGTAGCGCTTCATGAACGGATAGGTGAACGCCAGCGCCAGGCCGCCCAGCGACAGCCAGATGGTCGGCGCATTGGTGCACAGCACCAGCAGGAAGCTCACGCCCATCAGCAGCGCGAAGAACACCAGCGCCTCTTTCGAACTGATCTTGCCGCTGGCCAGCGGTCGTTGCGCGGTGCGTTTGACGTGGCCATCAACCTTGCGATCCGCCCAGTCGTTGATCACGCAACCCCCGGCGCGGGTCAGTACCACGCCGAGGACAAAAATCACGATATTGGCCAGCGAGGGCGAGCCCTTACCGGCAATCCATAGCGCCCATAGCGTCGGCCACAGCAGCAGGTAAATGCCGATCGGCTTGTCCATGCGCGTCAGCTGAATGAAATCCCAGGCGCGCGGGTTCAAGCGGTTCAGGGACTTGAGCAGGCTCTGGTACATCAGCTGTTCTCCGGATGGGCGCGGGCGGTGCTCCACAGCGTCGGCAGGAAAATCTCCGCCACCAGCACGCTCAGGGCGCCACGGTCGAAGCGCGAGCGGCGGCCCCACAGTTCCGGCGCGCGGCATTCTGATGGCAGCCAGTCCTGCGGGTAGTGGCAGACCTCGATGGCGCGGCGCTGGAAAGCGTGGTCGCAAAACAGCAGTTCGCCCAGCGAGCGGCTGCCCAGTTCGTCCATGTGCAAGCCGTCGCCTTGCAGGGCGGCGCGTGACGCCACGCTACGGGCGAACACCCAGGCCTCGCCGTGACCGCGCAGATACACCTCGCGCACCCAGCCTTCGCTGCCTTCGGCCAGATCCAGCGCCGCGCATTCGTCACTGCGCAGAGTGTCCCAGCCTTCGAACAACGGTGTGACGCTGAAGCCGTCATTCGACAGCCGCGTCAGGCGGCGGGTCAGCGAGCCTTCGTCGAACAACCAGTTCAGGGTCAACGAATCGGGAAGGGGCGTCAGTCGGCTTTGAGTCAGCCAGAGCGGGGCCGGGCAGGCATTTGAATGGTGCACAATGAGTCATTATTGGCCGCAAATGAGGCGGCGAGCTTAACATGGCGTGCTGCGAATTTGATGGATCCGGGTCGCCGTTGCGCCGAACAGGCTTGCATCTGCCCGGCACCCTCAGTACAAAACGCCCTGAGCCGGACGGCAGCGCAACCACCATCGACCGTCCGCGCCGACCAAAGCCTGAATTGAGGAAGTACCTGAATGAAAAAGTGGCAATGCATCGTCTGCGGCCTGATCTACAACGAAGCCGAAGGTTGGCCGGATGACGGCATCGCGCCAGGCACCCTGTGGCAGGACGTGCCGGAAGACTGGCTGTGCCCGGATTGCGGCGTCGGCAAGTCGGACTTCGAAATGATCGAAATCAACTGAGAAAAACCAAGGAGTAAGGCATGAACGCACCTGTCGTAATCGTCGGCACCGGGCTCGCGGGTTACAACCTGGCCCGGGAGTTTCGCAAACTCGATGGCGAAACCCCGCTGCTGCTGATTACCGCCGACGACGGGCGCTCTTACTCCAAACCGATGCTCTCCACCGGTTTCGGCAAGAACAAGGACGCTGATGGCCTGAGCATGGCCGAACCCGGCGCCATGGCCGAGCAATTGAAGGCCGAAGTGCGCACCCACACGCGCATCAGCGGCATCGACGCCGGCCACAAGCGCCTGTGGATCGGCGAAGAAGCGGTGTACTACCGCGACCTGATCCTCGCCTGGGGCGCGGAAACCGTGCGGGTGCCGATCGAAGGCGATGGCGCCGAACTGGTATTCCCGATCAACGATCTCGAAGACTACGCACGCTTTCGTGCCGCCGCTGCGGGCAAGCGCCGCGTGTTGCTGCTGGGAGCGGGCCTGATCGGCTGCGAATTCGCCAACGACCTGATCCTCGGCGGCTACGAGGTGCAACTGGTGGCGCCGTGCGAGCAAGTGATGCCAATGCTGCTGCACCCGGCCGCTGCGGCCGCCGTGCAGGCCGGGCTGGAAAGCCTGGGCGCGCGTTTTCACCTTGGCCCGGTGCTCACCCGCCTGCAAAAAGTCGCGGATGGGCTGGAAGCGCATCTGTCCGACGGCCAGGTGATTGCCTGCGATGTGGTGGTGTCGGCTATCGGCCTGCGTCCGCGCATCGATCTGGCGGCGGCTGCCGGGGTGCAGGTCAATCGCGGCGTTGTCGTCGACCGTTATTTGAAAACGTCCCACGCCAATATCTACGCCCTGGGCGACTGCGCCGAGGTCGATGGGCTGAATCTGTTGTACGTGATGCCCCTCATGAGCTGTGCGCGTGCGCTGGCACAAACCCTGGCCGGCAATCCGACAGCCGTGAGCTACGGCGCGATGCCGATCACGGTGAAAACCCCGGTATGCCCGTTGGTCGTGTCGCCACCGCCTCGGGGCAGCGAAGGTGTCTGGACCGTCGAAGGGCAGGGCGCCGACATCAAGGCCCTGTGCCACAGTGCCGAGGGTCAGTTGCTCGGTTACGCGCTGACCGGCGCGGCGGTGATGGAAAAACTCGCCCTGAACAAACAGCTTCCGCCCCTGCTGGCGTAAATACCGGTCGTTCTGTCGGAATCACCCCGCTTTTGCCCCTACAAAGGTCGCGGGGAGACTGGCGCCGCCGGTATCCGCGTGCCATTCTCACTCCCGTCTGCCGCAGAGTAGAGCCTGCGGCGCCTTGGGCGCTGTTCCAACGAGAACAGCACGGACATAACAACAAAAAACCGTCAAAGGGGCTTCACTAATGCGTAAACCAGAACTCGCCGCTGCAATCGCTGAAAAAGCGGATCTGACCAAAGAACAGGCCAACCGCGTGCTCAACGCCGTCCTCGAAGAAATCACCGGCGCTCTGCACCGCAAGGACAGCGTCACGCTGGTGGGCTTCGGCACCTTCCTGCAACGCCACCGCGGCGCCCGCACCGGCAAGAACCCGCAAACCGGCGAACCGGTGAAAATCAAGGCCAGCAACACTGTTGCATTCAAGCCAGGCAAGTCGTTGAAAGACAGCGTCAATCCTTAAGTTGCGGCGAACTCCTGACAAGCAGGGAGAACTGCAATAAAAATGGGCACACCGATTGCGGTCGGGTGCCCATTTTTTGTGGCTGCCAATCGGCTTACTGACGTCGGAAACAGGCCTTGCCGTTGCCGAAATCCACGGCCAGGCAGTTCGGCTCGATTGCCAGTTGCAGATCCTGAAACAGGCCGGATAAATCGCTGTTCGACGCCGCTTTGGTCTCGCTCTTCAGTGTCACGGTGTTGTTCTCCACCTGCCAGGTGCCTTTGGCAAAGCCGTCAGCACTGCCATATGCCACGCCTGCGTCAAACGTGCCGTCCTTGCGCAGCAGCAATTCGGCGCCCATTTCCATTGCGCCGGTCAGATAGTAATGACCGTCCAGTGGTGGGGTATCTGCGGAGGCTTGAGTGACGGGTAGCGACATCAGTGCTGCGAAAAGCAGGGGTTTCAATTCCATGAGGTAAAGCTCCTTACCAGCTCCCGAAGGGGATGCCGAATTTTTCGATGTAGGTTTTTGATTCAGGTGATAGGGGCAACGCGTACCGCCCCTCGTTTTTTCCTTGATAGGGGCCTTGTTTCACTACACTTCCTTCGACCCGAGCAATCTCTAGAGACTTGAGGCAAGGTCCTCCAAGCCAGACCTTCACAATGCCGCCGGGAGCCAAGCCGATTCCGACGCCGTCGCGGTAGTCGGTAATCCATTTGCCATCAGCCCTGCAAAAAACTTTCTCCGGCTTGCGCATGATCTCCCGGGCTGATTCGGGGATGACGATATAGGCTTCATAGGTCTGAGGTTCGGCCAGTGACTGCCAGCGCACGTAGATCAAGCGGGGCAGGTCAGCGCCGGTGACATCACGCCCTGCGCCACTTCCGGGATTTTTTGGCCAACCTGCCGGTGTGCCTTTTTTATCGGCCGGGACTCTTACCGAAGCAATTCCGGCTCCGGCGCGTCGGAATACTCGCTCCCGGATATCCACCACATCGGCGGTTTCAATCCAGACCTCCATATAGTCTGGTGCTCCAAAGCCAAGGAACCAGGGCTGATTATCTTTCGCTTGAGCATGGATTTGAGTGCAAACTGCCAGCAGAAATCCGAAAAGCAGGCATAAGTATTTGCCTATGTTATGGCTTGGATTCCCCGGTGAGATAACCGGATTGTGATTACCACGAGCCATAGGGAATGCCGAATTTTTCGATATAGGCTTTGGATTCTTCCTGTAGAGCAGAGTATTTCCCGTCTCTGAGCCCGCTATTCGATCCCTTTGAGTGGATTATGCCTTCTACACGTGTGACTTCGACTCCCGGAAGGCATGGTCCGCGAACCCATACCTTGGCAATACCACCCGGGGCCAGTCCCACTACCAGCCATTTTCGGAATTGCGTTATGACTTTTCCATCGAACGCACAAAAGCTTTCCTTGCGTTCAAGCATCAGCTTTCGAGTGGCCTCTGGAATTCTGATAACAACCTCGTAGGTTTGGGGTTCAGCGAGAGACTGCCAGCGGACATAGATACGTTCGGGTAGGTTCGCGCCTGAAGTCGGTCGACCTTTCCCCCAAGGGTCTTCGGGCCACCCGGCAGGATTGCCTTTGAATTCGCTCGGTGTGCCTTTTCTGTACGGGTTCGGATAGCGTTGTGCTGCGACGCTGCTGCCGACGTTACTGAATAGCCGGTTATCTATATCTACTGCCGCGGTAGACTCAATCACTACATCCATGTAGTCAGGAGAGAAAAACTGCACTGTCCATGCGTCGTAGGGCAGAGAGCGATCAGAAGGTGAAGTACATCCGCTCAAAAGCAGTGCAAGCGACAAACTGCAAAAAATGCTGCAGGAGACATATTTCTCAAACATTAGGATGCACCGCACGTATAAAGTTTTCGGCGGGCCGGTTGATGAACACGATGCTGAGTTCGCTCCCATCCAATCCTCTTGCAGCGTTCCAATTTGCGGATAGATGAATGTAGCGAGCTACGAGCAGAGCTTCTTCGGCCAGTGTCAATCCGATACGGCGGCTTTCACCGAGCGCGTAAGCCATTAATTTTCCTGCGATGGTGTGTAGTTCCTCTGGCAGCGCATACCGGCTGTCGTCTTCTTTAATGATTTTGAACTGGACGCCATGTTTCACGCCCAATTCCCGCATGACTCGCAAATAGATCAATGACAGATCATTGCGTACTTCACGCTCGCAACTGATGACTGCATGCACTTGTTTCCAACGGGCTCTGTCGCCCCTGGCGTTTCGGGTGAATATCTTCTCCCAAGTACGTATTTGCAGTGGCAAACCATGCAGATTGAGCTGGTCTTGCAGTCGCCTGAGTTCATACTGTGTGACCCTGTAAGCATCGGATTCATGATGGGGCAGGCGCACATCCTCCGGGCTTTGGCGGGGTTTGCTGAGTAAAACACGCTCGGTGATACGGGGCACATACCCGCCACCCAGATCGGAGTGCACGCCTGGCAATACGATATCGGCGGTATCGGCGGTGTTCAGCGAAAAATTGTGACGGCGCTCATCCCTTGCCACGAGATGCACAACTTTTTTTGCAATGTCTGGCGCGAGGTAAAGGTTTACGCCGGGGTTTGCGGCGTCGTGAACGCTAAAATCGCCGAAGGACATTTTTGCGACGGCTGCAGCAGTGTCGAAAATGCCAATGAAGTTGATGGCGATGTCATCCCGGCTGAAACCCTCGACGGTCATAGGTGTGTTCGCGAATACCTCCGCCAAGATGTTTTTCTCGCTCTTCAGCACTTCATTGGCAAAGTGCCTCGCAGCCGCAGCGCCTCGGCTGAATCCGAAAATATCAAACTCGATTCGAGCGACTTTCCTATCTTCATTGTGCTGATGAAAAAAACGCAGCCGCTCTAGGATGAGTGAGGGAGTTTGCTCGACTCTTGCCAAGACGCCCTGTGCGCCGTCTCCAGTTGCTTGCGAGTACAGCGAGTCCTCCGCTCCGCTGCTGGTGCCGATGCCTTCCACATATACCGGGATGAATCCAGTAGGTTCATCACTTTCCAATCTTCGTTCACTGTCATCGCGATACAAGTCATATAGCCTCGCCACATTGCTCAGGTCGTTGCCGTAACTGGTATCGGGTGCTCCGCCCCATTCGTCATAACCTTGGCTCATGCAGAACTTTTGGATTTCTTCCGCCTGCTCCGCCAGCCCCACCTCGAGCGCGTAACAGCCAGCGGTCATTTGGCTGTTCACTCGATTATTCCCCGTGCCATCGAAAAACACCCCGATACGCAAAGTTATTCCCCCCGGCGTCTCATCCTCCAGGTCGACTTCTTCCTCCTCTTCCTCGAGCTCTGCCTCTGCGCGTTCGTGTACCGCTGGCGCAACGGGTAATGCGCCATCCAGTCCAGGCCGCAGCGGCTGGGGCGCTTCACTGTCTTGCGGCTCGCGGTCCGTTTCGATTTCAGTGCTGCTGAAAATGCCACCGCTATCGATCACGAGGTGATGGCCGCCAGCCTTCAGCGTGATGCTGGCGCCAGCATCCAGCACCACACTGGCGCCAGCCTTGAGCAGCACTTGCTGGCCGGCCTCGATGTCGAGAGACCTTCCGGCACGGGTGTAACTGTTGCCATTGATGGTTTCGCGGCGCTCGTTGCCCACTTCCAGTTGAAAGCTGTTGTCGATTTTTTGCGCCATGTCGCGCTGTGCGCGCACATGGATGAGCTCTTGCCCGGCGCGATCCTCGATCGACAGTTCGTTGTAACCGCCATTGCGCGGCGAGCTTTCGCTGCGCAAGACAGTTCGGGTCTTGTGATCGGGTAATGAGTAGGGTGGCGCGGTAACTCTGTTGGACACACAACCGGTGATCAGTGGTTTGTCCGGGTCGCCCTCCAAAAAGGACACCACGACTTCCATGCCAACCCGCGGAATGGTCACTGCGCCAAAATGATCGCCGGCCCAACTGCTCGCTACGCGTACCCAACAACTGCTGCGGTCACTGTTAAGTTCTTTGCGATCCCAGGGAAATTCGATCTTCACGCGACCGAACTCATCGCAATAAATCTCTTCGCCTTCGGGGCCGGTAACCCGTGCGGTCTGAGTCACCAGCGGACGGCGTGGCGGCGGCAGTGCAGGCCTGAATACCACCTCGCCAGGAATCACGCTAAAGCGATTGCGGTAGCCTTGGGTAAAACCATCGGCGGGTTCGACGTTGCCGGTGCCGGTCTCCTCAAGCACTTGCGGCTGGCGGCCTTCGTGAGTAACGCTGAGCAGCAGCCACAGATCGTTGCACTGTTTGCGCGGGTGTCCGTTCAGCTCAAACAAGTGGCCGCTACGCAGACTCGTCTGATCGCTTTCGCCGTCGCCCCGTTCGTAATCACTACGGTGGCGCTCCAGCGCTTGCCGGGCAACTTGCTTGCCGCGCCTGTCGTTTTCAATCAATAGAGGATAACGGTAGTCCTCCAGTGCTGGAGTGAAGCCGGCAGTGAAGCGGGCTTCAAGCAACAGGCTCGGGCGTTTCAGGTCGTAGTCACGACGAGTGACGGTGCTGGTGCGCGTACTGTTGCGCACACTGAATCGGCTGACCACCTGATGCTCGGCCACCATGCCGGATTCCTGCAGATACGGCATCGCAGCCAACGTGGGGAGAAACACCTGGTCATCGGTGAACACCAGCAGGTGGCCGTCCGCCGAATGCTGGTGATGCCAAGCGATTCCGTCCTCGGCGCACAGGCGCTGTATGAACTCAAAGTCGCTTTCCGCGTACTGAGTGCAATAGTCGCGTGGCGGATTCGAGGCGACATGAAAGGTAAAAGCATCACCTTGAATGCCATGCCTTTTGAGCACCTGCGCGATGATCTGCGGCACCGTACGCTGCTGAAAAATCCGTTGGTCATGACTGAACTGCAGATAATGCAACGCAGGCACCAGCGTCAGCTCATAGTGGGTCAGGCGTTTTCCCCTTTCACCCACCCGTACATCTTCAATGCGCCCGTGAATCCCTTCGTCGTTGAACCCGAATTGCAGAAATGCCGGCTGACTGAGCAGGCTTTCCAGATCGATATCTGCACGTTCGCTGACCAGCTCGACCCGGAACGCGTACAGGCGGCTGATGGCTTCTTCACCATCAAATGCGAGCACCTCGAAGTCATGACGAACGCCGGGAATGTGCAGGGAGAAAGGCGCGCAGCTGCCCGTACTGAACATACGCTTGTCCTTGGCATAGTGAGTCGATGCGCGGTGTTCGATCCTCCCTGATCGCCACGCGAAAAGAATTTGCCAAGGCACGCTAGCGACGCAGGAAATAAATTGATGTAAGAAGTATCCCTGACATTTGTCAGAGTATTCCGGGCGTGAAAGTGTTGTGCGGATTGAAGGAAATGTCTGTGGGAAGTCACTTCGATAATTATTGAGTTAGCACTGAAGTACAGCATTCACGAGCTGAATAAAGTTTCAGAAAAATGAATTGCCATCAAATTGATGGCACTTTTGTTGTTGAGTATTGTCGTCGGTAAATCGTTTGTAAAATCCAATGCATTTTCGGAAGAGTCCTACTTCCATTTTTTTCGAGAGTTGTCATGCTTGCCGCCGTGTATTGGGACGGGTGTTCGAGGCGATTCGCACAGAGCGGGTTGGGCCGCTCTGGATCAAGGGTTCTGAGGGGGCGAGGCAAATGCGCGCAATATAATTCGCCATCAGGGATTCCCCTGCCATATATAGGGCGATCTCTTACACACCCCACTGAACACTTCGTCTTGTTGTTTAATCAGATGCTTGCTAGTGGCCATCATAGTGATTACGATGCGCCCACTTGAAAGAGCACATCTCAATTGGATGAGTCGCTTCACCGCTCTTCGATACTGTCCCGCGCCGCGGTAACTCCAATAGGCGCCTGACTGTAATCCTGAATAAAGGCCATGGATGTCCTACTCAAGCAAACTTTCCGCCCATTACCTCGAACTCGCAAAAGTCTCTGTTTCCAAAGAGAATTTCGCGGGCGAAGACGTTCGTTTTTCGAGCGAATTCGAGGCGCTGGAAAGCGAGCTGGCCAAAGCCTCGTCGATGCACGAAAGCGGGCAGATCGACTGGCTGAAAATCCGCGAAAACAGCGAAAACCTGCTGCGCACCCAATCCAAGGATTTGCGTGTCGGCGCCTGGCTGACCTGGTCGCTGTACCAGCGCGAATCCTTCCCCGGGCTGCTGGCCGGCCTCGGTCTGCTGCACCATCTGTCGGAAAACCACTGGGCCGACGTTCACCCGCTCAAGCCGCGTACCCGTGCCGCCGCCATCGGCTGGCTGGTGCCGCGCCTGGAGCAGGTGCTCACCGAAAACATTGCGATCAAGGAACAGCTGCCGATGTTCCGGCAGTTGTCCGAGCATCTGGCCGGCCTCGATGCCGCGTGCACTGAACATTTGGGCGACGACGCGCCGCTGCTGTTGCCGCTCTCGCGCCGCCTGAAAACCATGATCCAGCGTGCCGCCGACAATCAGCCGGCCCCCGGTGTGGTGGGTGCGGCGGTGGCGCAGGTCAAGCAGGCCGCGAGCCAGCTGCTGACCCCCGGCGCACCGATCGACAACGAAAAAGACGCCTACAAGGCTCTGCGCGCCCAGCAGGAAAGCGCGCGTCCGTTGTGTGCCTGGTGGCTCAAGCAGAAGGCCACCGACCTGCGTGCCTTGCGTCTGAACCGCACCTTACTGTGGCTGCCGATCGACGCGGTGCCCGAGCGCAACGCCGAGCAGATCACCGTGTTGCGCGGTCTGCCGGTGGACAAACTCAAGCAGTATCAGGATCGCTTCGATCAAGGCAAATACGCCGACCTGCTGGTGGAACTGGAGGCGAGCCTGGCGAAGGCGCCGTTCTGGTTCGATGGCCAGAGGATGGTCTGGGAATGTCTCCAGAACCTCAACGCCGAGATGGCAATGCGCGAAGTGGAAATCCACTTCGCGCTTTTGGTTCAGCGCCTGCCCGGGATCATCGAATGTCGTTTCCATGACGGCGCGCCGTTTGCCGATCCGTCCACCCGGGCGTGGATCGCCGGCAATGTCATGCCGCACCTGCAAAGCGCCAGCGCGCCGCGCAAGGTCGAAACCGATGACATCGAAACCCAGCCCGCCTGGGAAAAGGCCCTGCAGGACGTGCTGCCGCTGCTGCGCAAAGAAGGCCTCAAGCCTGCCGTGCAAATCCTCAAACAGGGGCTGCAGTCGGCCCACGGTGGCCGCGAGCGGTTCTTCTGGCAGTTCGCCCTCGCGCGGCTGTGCTTCATGGCCAAGAAATACGAACTGGCCAAGAACCAGCTCGAAACCCTCGATCAGACATTACAGGACTCAGGCCTGCACGCCTGGGAGCCCGATCTTGCATTGGAAGTGCTGCACCTGCTGCACAGTTGCTGCGAGTTGTTGCCGCAGAACCATGCAGTGCGTGAACGCAAGGAAGAGATTTATCGCAGGCTGTGCCACCTCGATCTCGAAGTGGTACTCGAATAGGCCCCAGGGCCACAACCGCAAGGAGAAAAGCCATGGCCAAAGAAGGCTCGGTAGCCCCCAAGGAACGCATCAACGTCACCTTCAAACCCGCCACCGGCGGTGCTCAGGAAGAGATTGAACTGCCGCTGAAGCTGCTGGCAATCGGTGACTACACCCACCGCAAGGACGATCGCAAAATCGAAGATCGCAAGCCGATCAGCATCGACAAGATGACCTTCGACGAAGTGTTGGCCAAGCAAGAGCTGGGTCTGACGCTGAGCGTGCCGAACCGTCTGCAGGAAGATGGCGAGGCCGACGAGCTGGCTGTGCAACTGCGCGTCAATTCGATGAAGGACTTCAACCCGGCCAGCCTGGTCGAGCAAGTGCCTGAGCTGAAAAAACTGATGGAACTGCGCGATGCGCTGGTGGCCCTCAAAGGCCCGCTGGGTAACGCACCTGCGTTCCGTAAAGCGATCGAAGGCGTGCTCGCCGACGACGAATCCCGCGGTCGCGTACTCGGTGAGCTGGGCCTGAACGCCGCAGCCCCGGACGCCTGAGACTCCAGCCAAGGAAGCCAACACAATGAGCACTAGCGCAGCACAAGAGAAGAGCGCCGAAAGCGGCGAATACAGCATTCTCGACAGCATCATCGCCGAAACCCGTCTGACCCCGGACGACGAAGCCTACGACATCGCCAAGCGTGGCGTGTCGGCGTTCATCGAAGAACTGCTCAAGCCGCAGAACAACGGTGAGCCGGTCAAGAAGGCCATGGTTGACCGCATGATCGCCGAGATCGATGCCAAGCTCAGCCGTCAGATGGACGAAATCCTGCACCACCCGGACTTCCAGGCACTGGAATCGTCGTGGCGTGGCCTGCAGTTGCTGGTCGACCGCACCAACTTCCGCGAAAACATCAAGATCGAAATCCTCAACGTCTCCAAAGAAGACCTGCTGGACGATTTCGAAGATTCGCCGGAAGTCATGCAGTCGGGCCTGTACAAGCACATCTACACCGCTGAATACGGCCAGTTCGGTGGTCAGCCAGTCGGCGCGATCATCGCCAACTACTTCATGTCCCCAAGCTCGCCGGACGTGAAACTGATGCAGTACGTGGCCAGCGTTTCGTGCATGTCCCACGCGCCGTTCATCGCCGCCGCCGGCCCGAAATTCTTCGGTCTGGAAAGCTTCACCGGCCTGCCGGATCTGAAAGATCTGAAAGACCACTTCGAAGGCCCGCAATTCGCCAAATGGCAGAGCTTCCGTACTTCGGAAGACTCCCGCTACGTTGGCCTGACCGTGCCGCGTTTCCTGCTGCGTAACCCGTACGATCCGGAAGAAAACCCGGTGAAATCGTTCGTGTACAAGGAAACCGTTGCCAACAGCCACGAGCACTACCTGTGGGGCAACACCGCGTTCGCGTTCGGCACCAAGCTGACCGACAGCTTCGCCAAATTCCGCTGGTGCCCGAACATCATCGGCCCACAGAGCGGTGGCGCGGTTGAAGACCTGCCGCTGCACCATTTCGAAAGCATGGGCGAAATCGAAACCAAGATCCCGACCGAGGTTCTGGTCTCCGACCGTCGTGAATACGAACTGGCCGAAGAAGGCTTCATCTCCCTGACCATGCGCAAAGGCTCCGACAACGCGGCGTTCTTCTCCGCCAGCTCGGTGCAGAAGCCGAAGTTCTTCGGCATCAGCGCAGAAGGCAAGGCTGCAGAGCTGAACTACAAGCTCGGCACCCAACTGCCGTACATGATGATCGTCAACCGCCTGGCTCACTACTTGAAAGTGCTGCAGCGCGAGCAACTCGGTTCGTGGAAAGAGCGTACCGACCTCGAGCTGGAACTGAACAAGTGGATCCGCCAGTACGTCGCCGACCAGGAAAACCCGAGCGCCGAAGTGCGTGGCCGTCGTCCGCTGCGCGCTGCGCAAGTGATCGTCAGCGACGTTGAAGGCGAGCCGGGCTGGTACCGCGTCAGCTTGAACGTGCGTCCGCACTTCAAGTACATGGGTGCCGATTTCACCCTGTCGCTGGTTGGCAAGCTGGACAAAGAGTAAGAGCGACTCATGGACGGATACGGCAGCCTGTTCGAGCGCCTCAACGGCGACGCGGAACTACGCAAGGGCAACAGCCTCGAGGCTTGTGCCATGGCGTCAGTGGCTGCCCATCTGGCCAAAATGCTCAGCACCCGGGCCGGCAGCGTGCAAACGCTGGCCGACTACGGGTTGCCCGATCTCAATGACATGCGTCTGAGCCTGCACGACTCCCTGAGTCAGGCCCGTCTGGCCATCGAAAACTTCATCGAAGCCTACGAGCCGCGCCTGAGCAACGTGCGTGTCATTTCCCTGCCGCGTGACCACGATCAACTGCGGCTGGCCTTCAGCATCGAAGGCCTGCTGGAAGTCGAGGGTTTCAAGCGTCAGGTCAGTTTTTCCGCGCGCCTGGATGGCAGCGGTCAAGTGAAGGTCACCTAAGGAGATTCCCGATGTCTGGCAAACCCGCAGCACGCGTATCCGACCCCACCGCTTGCCCACTTCCAGGCCACGGTACCAACCCGATCGCCGCCGGTTCCGGCGACGTGTTCTTCGACGGCCTCGCGGCCGCCCGCCAAGGCGATGCCTCGGCGTGTGGTGGTGCGTTGGTCGGCGATCTGGCGACGACGGTTTTGATCAATGGCAAACCTGCCGCCACCGTAGGTTCAGTCGGGGCCCATGGCAACAAGGTCACTGCCGGCTCCGGGACGGTAATCATCGGGAATTCGCATACGCCTGCACCGTTCGTTCCACCGATTCCGTTGAGTATTTTTGGGTTCAATGTCCGTGTTCAGCTCTTGGACGCTGCTTCCGGGGCACCACTCAAAAACGTCTCCTATGTAGCGACACTAGAGGATGGGACGCAGGTGCAGGGAGTGACAGA
This sequence comes from Pseudomonas sp. 22189, assembly GCF_052045635.1. NCBI lineage: Bacteria > Pseudomonadati > Pseudomonadota > Gammaproteobacteria > Pseudomonadales > Pseudomonadaceae > Pseudomonas > Pseudomonas sp. 22189. Next base: position 130,942 of record NZ_JBQEPG010000003.1, on the reverse strand, counting down.
CGAGGCGGGTTTTTCGAAGCCCTTGGGTCAAAAGGCTCAATCACAAAGCGTTCAGTTCGCTGCTAAGCCGAACTGGCTTTTGCGAGGAGAGTGAGATGGGTCAAGCGGCTCAAGTCACAACCGTAGTAACGACGCCTGCAGCTGATGTGGCGCCGGTTCAAATCTATTTGGTGGGTGACGACGACTACGTTATTCCAGTTGTTTTTCCAGACTACAAAATCCACATCGACGGCTATCAGACGACGTTTTTCGGTAAAAAAATAGAGATACCCGGTGGCAAAGCTCCCTACCTCGGACATGCGGGCGTTCTCGTAATTAACGGAAAAACGGGTCAGTCAAAATATTATGAATATGGTCGTTATCCCGGGCCTGGACCGGCAGGGCGGGTACGTGTTGGTCGAATTCCTGACGTGGTACTGAAAGGTGGCTCGATTACTGAATCGTCCCTCAAGAAAACCCTCAGACACATCGCCATCGAGCACGGTCAATCCGGAAATATCACCGGGGTTGTTTTGAGAGGACATGTCTACGACCAAGCGCTTACTTGGCTCAAAGCGAAAGAGGCGGAAAACTCGAACGCCAAACGGCAAGAATATGATCTCGGAAATCATAACTGTGTGACATTTGCGACGGATTTGGCAGAGGCGGTTGGTTTCTCGATTCCTTTTCGTACGCGGGTTGTCGTCCCAAGTGCCTACATGGCCCAATTTCAATTCAGTGAACCAGATCTGGACTACATCTTCTCAACCGACACTTTGGAGATTAGCAAGTGAAGGTATTGAAGTGGACTTTCGTTTCCATATTTGCGCTGACGCTCTTTTTGGGAATCGCAGCCTACTCATTGCTTGAGCGTTCTGACGGAAAGGTACCGACCTTGAAAAATCATCCTAATGCTCATTGGAGCGGGGCGCAGGATGGAGGAGTTTTTTTTGAAATCACTAAATCAGATCCTCCAGCCTATTACGTTGAGATTCGTTATGAGAGTGGGGACATCTGGGCTGAGGGTTGGATAAAGCACGGCCTTACAGAGGGCCGTAAGTTAACCAGCCAGGACCTACTTGGTTACGACGGTGGTGACGTTGTTTATTTACAGGATGGAACAGTTCTGGAACTGAATGCGGCAGCGGTCAAATGATGTGGCTGAATATGATCCGGATGACAGGCAACTATCAGTTGAACATCCACGATGCCGCGGGCAACAAGACCCTTGACTCCTCTCAGTTGAAACAACGCCTGGCTGCGGTCAAGAAGGTCACTGAAGGCACGCAACGGGAATGGACGATCCGTGAGGCTTCGATCTGCCCATGAAACTGCCAGGGATCATCTGCATGTTGGGCTGGACAGGGTCTTTCGCGTTGCCTGCCAGCGCTGTTCAGCGGGTCTATCGCAATGACGTGTACCTGTTGAACACCTGTGCAGTTGCGCTGGAGCTGATGCGGCAGGCATTGCCTGCGATTGCTTCGCAGGACTTGGTTTCGAAGATGAGGGGTTGCCCGTGATTGGTGTATCGAACGAGATGCCCATCCTCAGTCGCGCGCAGCTGAGTTTCTTCATGGGCGCCTTGTGGACGCCATTCTTGGCCATGCTGGCGTTCTCATCTTATGGCTTGTGGATTGGCGAATTTTCGACATTCGATTCGTCCGAGACTCACTGGGAGTATCTGTTGTGTTTCGGCTTGCCCGGGCTGCTGTTGTTTGCTCTGTGGGTATCGCGGACTGCGAAGCGCCGCAATGAGCAGCAGGCGCTGCGAATGGTCTGGCTGGCGCCGTTGAAGTTCATACCTTTCTACGCGGTGCCCTGGATGCTTTATGGCTTGTGCAGTCTGATCGCCGGGCCGTTCGACAGTGCATTCATGGCTTACGGCTGGATTCTGCTCGTGCCGTATCTCCTGATCGCCGGCTATTGCTGTGCGGGCGTGACGGTTGCGCTCTACAGGATTTTTTTTTGATGAGTTCCACTACCAGGCAGGTAACCCGTGTCCTTTAACCACTACTACCAAAGCGAACTCACCGCACTGCGCCAACTCGGTCGCCGTTTCGCCGAGCGTAGTCCGGCGTTGGCGCCGTTCCTGGGCCAGGCTGGGCGGGATCCGGATGTGGAGCGGTTGCTGGAAGGTTTTGCGTTCCTCACCGGGCGTCTGCGGCAGAAGCTCGATGACGAGCTGCCGGAGCTCAGCCACTCGCTGATGCAACTGCTGTGGCCGAACTACATGCGCCCGCTGCCGGCGTTCAGCATTCTGCAGTTCGATCCGCTGAAGCGGTCGGGGCCGGCGCTAGTGGTCGAGCGCGATACGCCGATCGAAAGCAAACCGATCGAGGACGTGCGTTGCCGCTTCCGCACCTGCTACCCGACCGAGGTGCTGCCGCTGGATCTGGCCGCGCTGAACTACTCGGTGAAGGGCGACGGTTCGCTGCTCAGCCTGCGTCTGGAAATGAGCGCTGACGGTCACCTCGGTGAGCTGGAGCTGAGCAAGCTGCGCCTGCACTTTGCCGGCGAACGCTACATCAGTCAGATGCTGTATCTGAGTCTGCTGCGCAACCTGGAAGGCATCGAGCTGATCCCGCTCGACGGCGCCGGTAAGCCAATCGATGGCGTGGCCGGCAAGCCGATGGCGTTCAAGATTCCCGGTGACCGGGTCAAGCCGGTGGGCTTTGCCGAAGAAGAAGCGTTGATCCCGTATCCGCTGAACACCTTCCGTGGCTATCGCTACCTGCAGGAATACTTCGCCTTCCAGGACAAGTTCCTGTTCGTCGACGTCAACGGTCTGGACATCCTCAAGGCGCTGCCGGAAGACACGCTCAAGCAGATGCGCGGCCTGGAGCTGCGTTTCGATATCCGCAAGAGCGGGATCATGCGCATGCGGCCGACCCTGGATAACGTGAAGCTGTTCTGCACGCCGATTGCCAACCTGTTCGCCCACGACGCCCTGCCGATCCGCCTCGATGGCAAACAGGACGAATACCTGCTGCTGCCGGCGGAATACGATCTGGAAAACTGCGGCGTGTTCTCGGTGGAAACCGTCACCGGCTGGAAGCCCGGCGGCCTCGGTTATCAGGAGTACGTGCCGTTCGAATCGTTCGAGCACGACCCGAGTTTCGACGTGCCCAACAGCCGTCCGCATTACAGCATCCGCCAGCGTTCGTCCTTGCTGCATGACGGCCTCGACACCTACCTGAGCTTCGGCATCCGCCACACCGAAGCTCACGAAACCCTGTCGATCGAGCTGATCTGCACCAACCAGAACCTGCCGCGCAAGCTCAAGCTCGGCGACATCTGCATGGCCTGTGAAGAGACCCCGGAGTTCCTCAGTTTCCGCAACATCACCCCGGCCACGTCGAGCTTTGCGCCGCCGCTGAACCGTGACTTCCTGTGGAAGCTGATCAGCAACATGTCGCTCAACTATCTGTCGCTGGCCGACGTCAACGCGTTGAAGGTGATTCTCGAAACCTACGACCTGCCGCGCTACTACGACCAGCACGCGGAGAAGGTCAGCAAACGCCTGCTCGGCGGCCTCAAGCACATCAAGCACCACCACGTCGACCGGCTGCACCGTGGCTTGCCGGTGCGCGGTCTGCGCACCGAACTGACCATCGACCCGGAAGGGTATATCGGCGAAGGCGACCTGTTCGTTTTCGCCTCGGTTCTCAACGAGTTTTTCGCGCTTTACGCCAGTCTCAATTCGTACCACGAGCTGCGGGTAAAAAGCACACAGGGAGAGGTGTACCAATGGACACCACGTATGGGCCTGCAGCCCCTGCTTTAAGCGGGCTGACCAAGGTAATACGCGAGTACTCGCTGTTTCAAGCCGTGCTGCTGGTGATCGACCGGCTGCGCGAGGCGCACCCGTACCTGAGCGAAGACGATCTGTACGATCAGGTGGAGTTCCAGGCCAACCCGAGCCTGGGCTTTCCGCGCAGCGACGTCGATCGCGTAGAGTTTTTCGAAGAGCACGGGCAGATGCGCGCGCGCATGCGTTTCAACCTGATCGGGCTGGTCGGCTCCGGTTCGCCGCTGCCGGCGTTCTACGGCGAACAAGCGCTGGGCGACAGCGAGGACGGCAACCCGACGCGCAATTTCCTCGACCTGTTCCACCATCGCCTGCAACGGCTGATGCTGCCGATCTGGCGCAAGTACCGCTATCGCGCCAGCTTCCAGAGTGGCGCGATCGACCCGTTCTCTTCGCAGCTGTTCGCGCTGATCGGTCTGGGCGGCGACGAGATCCGCAAGGCCAAGGAACTGAACTGGAAACGCCTGCTGCCGTACCTCGGTTTGCTCAGCTTGCGCGCGCACTCCGCGGCGCTGATCGAAGCCGTGCTGCGTTACTACTTCAAACACGAAGACCTGGTCATCGAGCAGTGCATCGAGCGCCGCGTGGAGATCCTCGACGAGCAGCGCAACCGCCTCGGTCGCGCCAACAGCCTGCTCGGTGAAGACCTGGTGCTGGGCGAGCAGGTGCGCGACCGCAGCGGTAAATTTCGCATTCACATCACCGAACTCGACTGGGAGCGATTCCACGAATTCCTGCCGATCGGTTTCGGTTACCAGCCGCTGTGCGCGCTGGTGCGGTTCACCTTGCGTGACCCGCTCGATTACGACATTCGCCTGGTGCTGCGCCCGGAAGAAATCCGCGAACTGCGCATTGGTGAGAAGAACGACTGTCGCCTGGGTTGGACCAGTTGGCTGGGCTGCGAGAAAGCAGACGGCGTGGTCACTCTGGGCAGCAAAATTCATTAAGGACGTGAGCCATGATCAACGTAGACCTGCAACAACTCATCCAGGCGCTGGACGCCGAAACCCGTCGTGATCTGGAGCGTTCGGCCGAACGTTGCGTGGCTCGTGGCGGCAGCAAGATCCTCGTCGAAGACCTGCTGCTGGGTTTGCTGGAACGTCCCAACGGCTTGCTCTCTCGCGCGCTGCAGGATGCCGACGTCGACGCCGGTGAACTGAGCGCCGCACTGCAATCTCGCGTTGAACACAGCGCCTCGCGCAACCCGGTGTTCGCCCCGGAACTGGTGCAGTGGCTGCAAGACGCGCTGCTGGTGGCGAACCTTGAACTGGGCCAGACCTCGGTGGAAGATGCCGCACTGATCCTCGCGCTGCTGCGCAACCCGATGCGCTACGCCGGCAGCCGTTACCAGCCGCTGCTCGCCAAGTTGAACATTGATCGCCTGAAGGAATTTGCCCTGTCGCAACAGGAGCAACCGGCGGCCAACGGCAAGCCGGCGGCGCAGGGCGAATCGCTGCTGCAGCGCTTCACCCACAACCTGACCCAACAGGCCCGCGACGGCAAACTCGACCCGGTGCTGTGCCGCGATGGCGCGATCCGCCAGATGGTCGACATCCTCGCCCGTCGCCGCAAGAACAACCCGATCGTGGTCGGTGAGGCCGGCGTGGGTAAGACCGCCATCGTCGAAGGCCTGGCCTCGCGCATCGCTGCCGGTGAAGTGCCGCAGGTGCTCAAGGGCGTCGAGCTGCTGTCGCTGGACATGGGCCTGCTGCAGGCTGGCGCCAGCGTCAAAGGTGAATTCGAGCGTCGCCTCAAAGGCGTGATCGACGAGGTCAAAGCCTCGCCGAAACCGATCATCCTGTTCATCGACGAAGCCCACACCCTGATCGGCGCGGGCGGCAATGCCGGCGGCTCCGACGCGGCCAACCTGCTGAAACCGGCGCTGGCTCGCGGTGAACTGCGCACCATCGCTGCGACCACTTGGGCCGAGTACAAGAAATATTTCGAGAAGGATCCGGCGCTGGCCCGTCGTTTCCAACCGGTGCAGTTGCACGAACCGACCGTCAGCGAAGCAGTGACCATTCTCCGTGGTCTGGCGCAGGTCTATGAGAAGAGCCACGGCATCTACCTGCGGGATGACGCGGTGGTCTCCGCTGCCGAGCTGTCGGCCCGCTATCTGGCCGGTCGCCAGCTGCCGGACAAAGCCGTCGACGTGCTCGACACCGCCTGTGCTCGCGTGCGCATCAGCCTCGCCGCTGCTCCGGAAAGCCTCGAACGCCTGCGTGGCGAACTGGCCGAAGGTGGCCGTCAGCGTCAGGCTCTGCGTCGCGATGCCGAGGCTGGTCTGCTGATCGACCACGAAGCGCTGGATGCACTGGAAGCGCGACTGGACGAAGCCGAAAACGAAAAAGTCGCGCTCGAAACGCTGTGGACTGAACAGAAACAACTGGCCGAGCGCCTGCTGGAACTGCGTCAGCAACTGGCCAAGGCCCGCGAAGCTGCCGCTGTCGAGCCGACCGTCAGCGTTGAAGAAGACGCCGAAGGCACGGTGATCGAAACCATCGCCGCCGAGGTCGAGGAAGGCCAGAGCGTCGAAGCGCTGGAAGCCGAACTGCACCAGACCCACAGCGCCCTGACCGCTGCTCAAGTCAAAGAGCGTCTGGTCAGCTTCGAAGTCTGCCCGCGTCTGGTGGCCGAAGTGATCAGCGCCTGGACCGGTGTGCCGCTGGCGCAACTGGCCCGCGAACACAACGCCAAGGTCGCGAGTTTCGCCACCGACCTGCGCACGCGCATCCGTGGTCAGGAACAAGCCGTGCACGCGCTGGATCGGTCGATGCGCGCCACTGCCGCCGGCCTGAACAAACCTGATGCACCGGTCGGCGTGTTCCTGCTGGTCGGCCCGAGCGGCGTCGGCAAGACCGAAACCGCGCTGGCCCTGGCTGACCTGCTGTACGGCGGCGACCGTTTCATCACCACCATCAATATGTCCGAATTCCAGGAGAAGCACACCGTATCGCGTCTGATCGGTGCGCCGCCGGGCTACGTCGGTTACGGCGAGGGTGGCATGCTCACCGAAGCGGTACGCCAGAAGCCGTACTCGGTGGTGCTGCTCGATGAAGTCGAAAAGGCTGATCCGGACGTGCTCAACCTGTTCTACCAAATCTTCGACAAAGGTGTGGCCAACGACGGCGAAGGTCGCGAGATCGACTTCCGCAACACCTTGATCCTGATGACCTCGAACCTCGGTAGCGACAAGATCAGCGACCTCTGCGAAGACGGCGCCCGCCCGACCGCCGAGCTGCTCGAAGAGACGATTCGCCCGGTGCTGAGCAAGCACTTCAAACCGGCGCTGCTGGCGCGGATGAAAGTGGTGCCGTACTACCCGGTCGGCGGCCCGGTATTGCGCGAGCTGATCGAGATCAAACTCGGTCGTCTGGGCGAGCGCCTCAACCGTCGTCAGCTGGATTTCAGCTGGTGCCAGAACCTCGTCGATCACCTGTCCGAGCGCTGCACGCAAAGCGAAAGCGGCGCGCGCCTGATCGACCATTTGCTCGATCAGCACGTGCTGCCGCTGGTGGCTGACCGCTTGCTCGATGCAATGGCCAGCGGTGAGAGCCTCAAGCGTGTGCATGCCACGCTCGACGGTAACGCCAGCGTGACGTGCGAGTTCGCCTGAGGTGGGTGTGATGTTCACTCAAGTGCCGCAGCCACTGGTCTATGCCGAAGCCTTGCTGGCGCAGTTTGCCAGCCTGTCGCGCGCGGCGGACGGTGCTGCGCTGCTGGGTGACTTCGTGCGTGGTCTGGCTGAGCTGAGCGGTTGCGAACTGACCCAGCTGTACCTGCTCGACGCCACCCACACCTGCCTGGGGATGAATGCCGAATGCCTCGACGGCGCGCTGCAACCGCGCGCCGCCACCAGCCTGCCGGCGGACTACAACGGCGAGCAGCTGCTGCAGTTTGCCCTGTGCCAGAACCGCGTGGTGTGCCTTGACGACCTGAGCGGCAGCCTGCACGAGACCAGTTTTCTGCCGGCTGCGGCGACGCCGTGGCAATCGCTGCTGTGCGTGCCGCTGGTCAATCAGCACAAAGCGGTCGAAGGCTTGTTGCTGTGCGCCAGTCGTCGTCGTGTGGACCTGCAAGGCTTTGCCGACTCACTCGGCCAGCTCGGCTCGTTCGTCCTTGGTCAGTTGCACTTGCTGCAGCGTCTGCGCCAGCCGCCGGCAGAGTCGGCCACGGTGGCGCGCAGTGTGCCGAGCATCAACGGCTATGGCCTGATCGGCAAAAGCGCAGCAATGCGCCAGACCCATTCGTTGATCAGCAAAGTCCTGCACAGCCCGTACACCGTTCTGCTGCGCGGCGAGACCGGCACCGGCAAGGAAGTCGTCGCCCGGGCGATTCACGATTGCGGCCCGCGTCGCTCTCAGGCGTTTATCGTGCAGAACTGCGCGGCTGTCCCGGAAAACCTGCTGGAAAGCGAGCTGTTCGGCTATCGCAAAGGCGCCTTCACCGGCGCTGATCGTGACCGCGCGGGGCTGTTCGATGCGGCCAACGGCGGCACGTTGTTGCTCGACGAAATCGGCGATATGCCGCTGTCGCTGCAAGCGAAGATTCTGCGGGTGTTGCAGGAGGGCGAGATTCGTCCGCTGGGTTCCAACGATACGCACAAGATCGACGTGCGGATCATCGCCGCGACGCACCGTGATCTGTCGACGCTGGTCAGCGAAGGCAAATTCCGCGAGGACCTGTATTACCGCCTCGCACAGTTTCCGATCGAGCTGCCGGCGCTGCGTCAGCGCGAAGGCGACATCCTCGAACTGGCTCAGCATTTCGCCGAGAAGACCTGCGCGTATTTGCAGCGCGACCCGGTGCGCTGGTCGAGCGCGGCGCTGGAGCACCTGTCCGGCTACACCTTCCCCGGCAACGTGCGCGAACTCAAGGCACTGGTCGAACGCGCGGTGCTGTTGTGCGAGGGCGGCGAGTTGCTGGCCGAGCATTTCTCCCTGCGCATGGAGCCGATGCCCGAAGACCACAGCGGCCTGAATCTGCGCGAACGTCTGGAAAAAGTCGAACGCACGTTGTTGCTCGATTGCCTGCGCAAGAACGACGGCAACCAGACCCTCGCTGCCCGCGAACTGGGCCTGCCACGCCGCACCCTGCTGTACCGCCTCGGGCGCCTGAATATCAACCTGGGTGATTTCGATGGTTGATCTGAACCTGGCTCTTGCCGTTTGCACAACTCCTGTCTTGAAGGGCTTCTCTGTGGCGAGGGGATTTATCCCCGATCGGCTGCGCAGCAGTCGTAATCGAGCAAGCGCGGTTCTCCTGCAAGAACCGGTGATCAGGTCTTGGGGCTGCTTCGCAGCCCATCGGGGACAAGTCCCCTCGCCACAGATTGCTCACTGGCCACAGGAGGTGCGTACGCCTCGCTGGTCTGGCTCAAGGCCCCGATGCAGAGCCTTCGAGCCCACCAAAAGAATTAATTTCAGCGCCGCCCGCAAGGGTCGGCGCTTTGTGCTTTGTCTACCCCTGGAGACCCTCTGATGTCTGTTCGTCACTGGCACGCTGTCCTGCTGACCCTCGTCGTTCTATGCGGCCTTGGCGGCTGCAGCGGCAATTACAAATTCAACGACAACGACTATCGCCCGTTGGGTGATCCGCAAGCGGTCAATCGCGGCAAGTGACCGCAAGGAGCATCAAACATGGAACTGGTTTTCGAAATGCTGAACACCAAGCAGTTCGTGCCCACCGAGTTGTGCCAGAAGACCTTCAAACAGGCCGGTGGCGTGATCGGGCGGGGCGAGGACTGCGACTGGATCATTCCTGACCGCAAGCGTCACCTGTCCAATCACCACGCGATTGTCAGCTACCGCGAAGGCACGTTTTTCCTCACCGACACCAGCAGCAACGGGGTTCAGGACGGCGACAGTGGCGCACGCCTGCACAAGGGCGAACCGGTGCGCATCGAGCACGGCAGCACCTACGTGCTCGGTGACTTCGAGATTCGTGCGCGGCTGGTGCGTGATCCGGCGACCTTCGACGGTGAAGTCGGCCGGCCGCGTGCCGCCGGCAGCATCATTCCGGACGACGCCTTCCTCGACCTCGATCCGTTGAACGCGATCGAACAGCAAGAGCGCGTCTATTCGGAAATCGACGAACTGTTGGCGCCGACCGCCAAGCCTGAGGACTCCCGTCAGCGTGCCGACTACGCGCGCATCGACATGGAAAGCCTGATGGTGCCCGAGCTGGTCGCCCCGGTTGAACCCGAGCCAGCTCCGGCCCCGAAAGCCGTCGAGCGTCAGAGTGAAGGCTTCTGGGAGCATTTCGGTGCAGCACTGGGCGTGGATCTCAAAGGCCTTGATCACGACGCCCGCGAAGCCCTGGCGCTGAACGCCGCGCGTCTGTTGCGCCAGAGCATCGGCGGACTGCAGCAGAGCCTGCGCACCCGTTCGGAGCTGAAAAACGAACTGCGTCTGGCCCAGACCACCGTGCAAGGCACCAACAAGAACCCGCTGAAATTCGCGGTTGATCCGAGTGAAGCGCTGGAGATTCTGTTGCAGCCGCACAAGCCCGGGCACCTGCCGGCCGAGCAGGCGATTTCCCGCGCGTTCCGCGATCTGCAGGCGCATCAGGTGGCCTTGCTGACCGCCAGCCGCGCCGCCGTACGCGGCACCCTCGAGCACTTCTCGCCGGAGCAACTGACCCTGCGTTTCGAGCGCGACAATAAGCCGTTGATCGCCACTTCGGGCGGACGCTGGAGAGCGTTCGGCCGTTACCACCAGGCCCTGCGTCAGGACGATGACTGGAGCGAGCGTCTGCTGGCCCGCGACTTCGCCCAGGCCTACGAAGAACAGATCCGCCTGATCTCCACCCTACACACCGACCACCAAGGATGATGCGCATGTCTCGCCGCTCGACCGCTTTTTTCAAGACGCTGACTGCGCTCACCGTGCTGGTGCTGCTCGCCGGTTGCTCGTCGCTGTCGCCGTACTCGAAAGTGACCAAGATCAACCTGAAGCTGACCGGCAGTGATCAGCTCAACCCGGACCTCAACGGCCGTCCTTCGCCGATCGTGGTGCGTCTGTTCGAACTCAAGCACCCGGTGACCTTCGAGAACGCTGATTTCTTCAGCCTCTACGAGCGCGCCAAGGAATCCCTCAACCCGGATCTGGTGGCCAGCGAAGAACTCGAACTGCGCCCGGGTGAAACCGTGGAAATGAAACTCAGCGTGGAGGAGGGCAGCCGCTACGTCGGCGTTCTCGCTGCGTACCGCGATCTGCCGGAAACCAAGTGGCGCTACACCGTTCAGGTCACCCCGCTGGAGCTGACCGAAGCCGATCTGACCCTGGATCAGGCCGGGATCCGCAACACCCATGAAGCGCTCGCCAAGGCGGATGACTGAAGATGAATACCCATAAAGTCATTTGGCAGGAAGGCATGCTGCTGCGGCCGCAGCACTTCCAGCACAACGATCGCTATTACGATCACCAGATGAAAACCCGCACCCAGTTGCTGGGTGGTTACACCTGGGGTTTCCTCAATCTGGAGATCGACTTGCAGTTCCTCAACATGGGCAAACTGGTGATCAGTGCCGCGTCGGGGATCCTGCCGGACGGCAGCCTGTTCGAACTCGGCGGCAACACCGAGCCGCTGGCGCTGGACGTGCCGCCGAACACCGGCAACACGCCGATTTACCTGGCGCTGCCGTTGGTCACCGGTAACCACATCGAAGCGCGCCGCCCGGAGCAGTCCGACGTGCTCGCGCGTTACACCGCGTACGACGCCGAAGTGGCCGACTCCAACGCCGGCGACGATTCCGCCAGCCAGGTCAGCTGTGGTCGCCCGGATTTCAAACTGTTGCTCGGCGAGCAGCAGAGCGATCAGGCCTACGTGAAGCTGAAGATCTGCGACGTGCTCGATACCACGCCTGATGGCGTGATCAGCCTCGATCCGGATTTCGTGCCGACCTACATTCAGGCTCACGCATCCAGTTATCTGCTGTCGTGCCTCAAAGAAGTCATCAGCATGCTCAACCACCGGGGCGACACGATTGCCGAGCGGATCCGCTCCAACGGCAAGGTCGGCGGTGCGGAAGTCGGCGACTTCATGATGCTGCAACTGATCAACCGTACCGAACTGCTGCTGCGCCACTACCTCGGTCTGGAGCAGGTGCACCCGGAAGAGTTGTATCGCACGCTGCTGACCATGCTCGGCGATCTGGCGACCTTCTCCAGCGACAGCAAACGCCCGCGTCTGGACAGCCGCTATTCCCACGCCGATCAGGGCGCGAGCTTCCGCAAACTGATGGAAGCGATTCGTCAGGTGCTGTCGATGGTGCTCGAACAGCACGCCATCGAACTGATTCTGCAGGCGCGTCAGTACGGGATCATCGTGTCGCCGTTGCACGACCACAAACTGCTCGGCTCGGCGTCGTTCGTGCTGGCGGCGAGTGCCAACTGCGACTCCGAAGAACTGCGCCACCGCTTGCCGGCGCACCTCAAGGTCGGCCCGGTGGAGCGCATCCGCCAACTGGTCAACCTGCACCTGCCGGGGATCAAGGTCAAACCGTTGCCGGTGGCCCCGCGGCAGATCGCGTTCCACTCGAACAAAACCTACTTCATCCTCGAACTCAGTTCCGAAGACCTGGCGCAACTCGAGCGCTCCGGCGGCTTCGCGTTCCACGTGTCCGGCGAATTCGCCGAGCTTGAACTGAAATTCTGGGCCATCAGGAACTGACCGACATGATCAAGGAAACGGATTACAACCAGGACGACAAAACCGTCCTGCTCGATCGTCAGGGCCACGGACCGGCAGCCAGTCCGCTGACCGACTTCGCCGCGCCGCCGCGCTTCGAGCAACTGGAAGAACGGATGATCTACGCCGCGCGCCTGCGCCCGGCGGAAGCGTTCAACATCAGCCTGAATTCGCTGGTGGCGGCGTCGTCCGAACTGCTCTCGGAAGTGGTGCGCCTCAAGCACAGCGAAACCCGCGAAGACCTCTACGCGCTCAACGAGCGCCTGACCGCCGGGCTCAAGCTGTTTGAAGTGCGTGCGTTGCACAACGGCGCCGAAAGCAGCCAGGTGATGGCCGCGCGTTACGTGCTCTGCACCGTGGTCGACGAAGCTGTGGTGACCACGCCGTGGGGCAACGAAAGCGAGTGGTCGCAGATGAGCCTGCTCAGCAGCTTCCACAACGAGACGTTCGGTGGCGAGAAGTTTTTCCAGCTGCTCGATCGCCTGTCGAAGAATCCGGTCAAGCATCTGCCGATGCTCGAGCTGATGTACCTGTGCCTGTCCCTCGGTTTCGAGGGCAAGTACCGCGTGCAGGCCCGTGGCATGCTTGAGCTTGAAGGCATCCGCGACGCCCTGTACCGGCAGATCCGTCAGTTGCGTGGCGACGTGCCGCGCGAGTTGTCGCCGCACTGGGAAGGCCTCAACGACCAGCGCCGCAACCTGGTGCGCATCGTGCCGGCGTGGATGGTGGTGCTGTTCACGGTGGTCTGCCTGGTGGTGATGTATTCGGGCTTCGCCTGGGTCCTGGGCGAGCAGCGCGACACCGTTCTGCAACCTTATCAGCCGCTTGATCCGGCCGCGGTGCAACCGCAGTCGCAGCCGTAAACAGGGACGTGTGATGAAAAAGTTTTTCAAGAAAGTCGGCGCCTTCCTGCGCCAGACCTGGGTCTGGACCCTGCTGCTGGTGCTGTTCGTGGCGCTGCTGGTGTGGTTCGTCGGCCCGTTGTTGGCGGTGGATGACTACAAGTTCTGGGAAAGCGCGACCTCGCGTCTGCTGACCATCGCCGTGTTGTTCCTGATCTGGGGCCTGACCATGGTCTTCGTCAGCTGGCGCGCGGGCATCCGCAAGAAAGCCGTCGAAGAAACCGAAGATGGCCAGGATCGCATCCGTCGTGACGAGCTGATCGAAGAAGAGCAGAAAGAGTTGAAGGCGCGCTTCAAGGACGCGCTGAAAACCCTGAAGACTTCGAGCCTGTATCGCGGCCGCAGCGAACGCTGGCGCAACGACTTGCCGTGGTACCTGCTGATCGGTCCGCAGGCCTCCGGCAAGACCAGCCTGCTGGACTTCTCCGGGCTGGAATTCCCGATCAACAAGATCGACCGCAAGCTGACCCGCGACACCCTCGGCACCCGTCATTGCGACTGGTACTTCGCCGATCACGGTGTGCTGATCGACACAGCCGGGCGCTACACCACCCAGCCGGACGCGGAAGTCGACGGCAGTGCCTGGACCACCTTGCTCGAACTGCTGCGCAAGCGTCGTCGCGGGCGTCCGTTGAACGGTGTGCTGGTGACCATTCCGGTGGAATCCCTGATCGGTGGCAGCGAGCAGGACATCGACACCCTGGCGCGCCAGGTGCGCGGTCGTCTGCAAGACGTCTATCAGAAACTGCACGTCGATGTGCCGGTGTATCTGGTACTGAGCAAGGCCGACAAGCTGCTCGGTTTCGACGAGTTCTTCGATCAGCTGACCCGCGAAGAAAGCGATCAGGTGCTGGGCACCAGTTTCCGCAAGGATCAGGTCGGCACCGACGTCGCAGTCCTGCGCGGCGAGTTCGAAGAGCTGCTGCGGCGCCTGAACAATCAGGTGATCATGCGCATGCACTCCGAGCGCGATACCCAGCGCCGGGGCCGCATCCTCGACTTCCCGCATCAACTGGGGCAGATCGGCGAGCGTCTGTGCCTGTTCGTCGACATGGCGTTCACTGGCAACCGGTATCAGCGCGCGTCGCTGCTGCGGGGTTTCTACCTGACCAGTGCTCCGCACCTGACGCAGGAAATGGACGCAACTACCGCCGGCATCGGCGCCAACCTCGGCATGAATGCCGGTGTGCTGCCGACCCTGCGCAGTGGCCGTTCGCGCTTCATCCATCATCTGTTCAGTCGGGTGATTTTCCCCGAGTCGGATCTGGCCGGCCTCGACAAACGCGAGCGCAGCCGCATCCATTGGGGTCAGCGTGCGTTGTACGTTGGCGCACTGGCGGCATTGGCGCTGTTCGGCATGCTCTGGGCCGGTGGTTTCTCGGCCAACTATGAGCGTCTGGAAAACCTGCGCACGCTGGCGCAGAACTGGACTCAGCAACGTTCGGCGCTGACCCCGCGTGATGACGCGATGGGCGTGCTGAAAACCCTCGACACCAGCTACGCTGCGACTCAGGTGTTCCCGAAGAAGGGCGACGTCTCCTACCACGAGCGTGGCGGTCTGTATCAGGGCGAAGACGTCAATCCGGTGGTCAGGCAAGCCTACGAGCATGAGCTCGAAGCGCAATTGCTGCCACGGGTCGCGACGATGCTCGAAGGGCAGATCCGCGCCAACATGAAGGACCGCGACAAGCTGCTCAACAGCCTGCGTGCGTACCTGATGCTGAACATGAAAGACCGTCGTGACGCGGCGTGGCTCAAGGACTGGGTCGCCACTGACTGGTCGCAGCGCTACACCGGCAACACCGCGGTGCAGAATGGTCTGAACACTCACCTTGAGCGCTTGCTGAAGCAGCCGTTCATCTACCCGCTGAACGATCAACTGGTCACTCAGGCACGTCAGGTGCTGCGCGCCGAATCGCTGGCCACCGTGGTCTACCGCATGCTCCGCGAGCAGGCGCGCAACTTGCCGGAATACCGTTTCAGCCAACACCTCGGCCCGCAAGGCTCGCTGTTCATCGGCACCGAATACGTGATCCCGGGGTTCTACACCCAGCAGGGTTATCAGCAGTATTTCTCGGTGCAGGGGTCGGCGCTGGTCACCGACATCCTGCGTGACAACTGGGTGCTGGGCGAAGGTGCGGGCATCAGCGACATGGACTTGCGTCGCCTGATGGTCGAGCTGGAGCAACTGTACTTCCGTGACTACGCCAACTACTGGAGCGAAGCCGTTGGCCAGGTGGCCTTGCCGCCGATCAGCGACGCCGGTGAAGGCGCCGAACAACTGGCGGGCCTGACCTCGGCCAACTCGCCGGTGCTGGCATTGCTCACTGAAGTACGTGAAAACACGCGCTTCCCGGCCGCTGCCGATCCGGTGGACGAAGCCGGTGATGCCGCCGATGCACTGGCCGGGCAGAAGGGCAAACTGGGCAAGGTCGGCAAACTGGCGTCTGCCGTGGCGGACAAGGCTTCGGCGATGGCCGTGGCGAAAAGCCTGCCGGACACCGCGAAGAAGTCGCTGCAACGGCGCTTCGAGCCGCTGCACCGTTTGCTCGATGACAACAACGGCCCGGCCGCTGACCTGACCCCGGCCATCAGCGCGCTCAACGACCTGCAACTGCAACTGTCCGGTCTGGCCCGCTCCAGCACGCCGGAACAAGCCGCGTTCGAAATGGCGAAAACCCGCATGAGCGGCCAGCGTGATGCGCTGACCAACCTGCGCGCGGCCTCGGGTCGCCTGCCGCGTCCACTGAGCGTGTGGTTCAACGTGCTGGCCGAAGACTCGTGGCGCCTGGTGCTCAACGATGCCTACCAATACCTGAACGGCCGTTATCAGAACGAGCTGTACAGCGTGTATGGCAAAACCATCAGCAAGCGTTATCCGTTCAGCGCGAGCAGCACCAGCGACGTGGCGATCAGCGACTTCCGCGAGTTCTTCCGGGCTCAAGGTACCGTCGACCGCTTCTTCGACAGCTACATGCGTCCGTTCGTCAGCGGTGATCCGGGCAACTACCGGATGCGCAGCGTCGACGGTCACAGCCTGCCGGTCTCGAAGATGTATCTCGACCAGATGGCAGCAGCCCTGACGATTCGTCAGAGCTTCTTCTCGATCAATCCGTCCGAGCCGACCGTGCAGTTCAAACTGGAGCCGTACACCCTCGATCCGGCCGTCAGCCGTTCCGAGTTCAAGTTCGGCGACAAGACCATGGAGTACCGCCACGGTCCGATCCTGCCAATGACGTTCAAGTGGCCGACCGATGCTGAAGACGGTCGCACCAGCCTGGTGATGGACAAGATGGCCGGGCGTCCGATCGGCATCGAGAAGAACTCCGGCCCATGGTCGCTGTTCCGTCTGTTCGACCTGATGCAGACCGAGTACCTCACCGGTCGCGACGTGCTGGTGCTGAAAGCCGACGTGGGTGGCCTGCGCGCCAACTACCTGCTGACCAGCCAGCGCACGCCGAACCCGTTCGACATGGGCGTGCTGCGCACCTTCCGTATGCCGGTGCAGCTCTGATGCTGGTGGCCAGTCCCTGGCGCAGCGCGGCGCGTACCGACCCGGGCAAGGTGCGGGCGCGCAACGAAGATGCCTTCCTCGACTCGCCACAGCAGGGGCTGTGGGTGGTCGCGGACGGCATGGGCGGTCATCAGGGTGGCGACATCGCCAGCCAGTTGATCGTCGCCAGCCTGGCTGAACTGCCGCAACACGAGGACTTCGACGAACGCCTCAAAGCCATCCGCCAGTGCCTGCACTGGCTGAACCGGCGCTTGGGGCAAGAGTTGACGGTCACCGCCGGACGCCACGACAGCATCATGGGCAGCACCGTTGTGGCGCTGCTGGTGGAAGGCAACCGCGCGGCCTGCATCTGGGCCGGCGACAGCCGTTGCTATATGTGGCGCGGGCAGCGGCTGTATCAGCTGTCCAAGGATCATTCGCTGCAGCAGCAACTGATCGACGAGCAACAGATGAGCGTCGAACAGGCGGCAGCGCACCCGGCGGCTCAGGCCTTGACCCGAGCCGTCGGTGCGGCCGAACAGCTGACCCTGGACGTCCTCGAACTCGAGGTCTATCCGGGCGATGCGTTTTTGTTGTGCAGCGATGGTTTGTATCAGGGGCTGAGCAGCGATGCTCTCGGCAACGCCCTCAGCCTCAGCGCGCCGCATGTGGCGCTGGAACGTCTGTTCGACGGCGCCCTGCGTGGCGCCGCCCGGGATAACCTGACTGCCGTGGTGATCCGCCAATGACTGAAATCGAATCCTCAGTCGATGACTTGCTGATGAGCGAAGAGCAGGCCAGCAACCTGACCTACTTCGCCTTCGCCAAGGCAAACAACGCCGAGCCGCTGCTGGCGCCGACCAAGGCCAGCATCGGTGCATTGCCGGACGTACTCGCCGGCCGCTACCACCTCGAGCGTCTGCTCGGGGCGGGTGGCATGGGTGCGGTCTATCGGGCGCGAGATCTGCTGCACGAGCAGTTCGGCGATCCCGACCCTTACATCGCGCTGAAAATCCTCAGCGAAGAATTTGCCGAATCGCCGGACGCCAGTGCCTTGCTCTACAGCGAGTTCGCCCTGACCCGGCGCCTGCGCCACGACAACGTCGTGCGTGCACACACCTTTGAAGTCGACACCGACTGCCAGCGGGCCTTCATCACCATGGAATACATGCGTGGCCTGACCCTGGACAAACTGCTCTGCGAGCGGCCTCTCGGCCTGCCGTGGAAAGAAACGCGCGACATCGCGCTGCCGCTGCTCGATACGCTGGCCTACGCCCACCGTCGTGGCGTGCTGCACGGTGACATGAAACCGAGCAACGTCATGCTCAGTGAAGACGGCCTGCGCCTGTTCGACTTCGGTCTCGGCCAGGCAGACGAGGGCGTGTTGCCCGGCCTGCCGCACCTGAGCCGCGAGCGCTTCAACGCCTGGACCCCGGGCTACGCCGCCCCCGAACTGCTTGAGGGCCAACCGTTGTCGGCCAGCGCGGACGTGTACGGCGTGGCCTGCGTGATCTATGAACTGGCGAGCGGCAAACACCCGTTCCGCCGCTTGCCCTCGACCCAGGCCCGCGACGAGCACCTGGAGCGCGAGCTGCAAGCCCCGGCGAACTTACCGAAACACGGCTGGCCAGCGCTGCGAACCGCGCTGAGCTTCAATGCGGCAGAACGCACCATCACTGCTGCCCAATTGCGTGACGCCTTGGGCGCCACTTCGTCCTGGCTGCAACGGTTGCGACTTCGGGCGTAACGGACGACATTCGAACAGGGAGCGCTTTATGTTCAACCCAGCTAACGAAACCCACTTCAGCCTCAAGGTCGAAGACTACGTGGGCGACCTGCAAGTGCTGTCGTTCACCGGCACCGAAGGCATCAGCCAGCCGTTTCGTTTCGACCTCGAACTGGTCAGCGAAAACCCCGATCTGGACCTGGAAAAACTCCTGCACAAGCAGGCGTTTCTCGCATTCGATCCGCAGGGCTCGGGCATTCACGGCCAGATCTACCGCGTCGCCCAGGGCGATGCCGGCAAGCGCCTGACCCGCTACAAGGTCTCGCTGGTGCCGCAACTGCAGTACCTGCATCACCGCACCAACCAGCGCATCTACCAGCAGATGTCGGCGCCAAAAATCATCGCACTGATCCTCGACGAACACGGGATCAAGGGCAACGCCTACAGCTTCCAGCTCAGCCAGCCGTGCCCGGATCGCGACTACTGCGTGCAGTACGACGAAACCGATCTGCACTTCGTCCAGCGTCTGTGCGAAGAGGAGGGTATTCACTACCACTTCCAGCACAGCGAAAAGGCTCACCTGCTGGTGTTCGGCGACGACCAGACCGTGTTCCCCGACCTCGGCCAGCCGACCGCGTACGTGCAGGGCAGCGGCATGGTCGCCGAAGAACCGGTGATCAAAGGTTTCAAACTGCGCCTGGAAACCCGCACCAGCCGCACCACGCGCCGCGACTACGACTTCGAAAAACCGCGCCTGCAAATGGAAGCAGCGTACAAACCCGATGGCGAGAGCACTGAACCGGATCTCGAAGACTACGACTACCCGGGCCGCTTCATCGACCGTGCGCGCGGCAAGTTCCTCAGCCAGCGCGCCCTCGAACGCCACCGCGCCGACTACCGCCAGGCCGAAGGTCGCGGCGACCAGACCAAACTGGTCAGCGGCCACTTCATGGCCATGTCCGACCACCCGCGCAGCGAGTGGAACGACCTGTGGCTGCTCACCGAAATCTTCCACGAAGGCAAACAGCCGCAAGTCCTCGAAGAAGGCGTGACCAGCGACACCACCGACAACAAGGACGATTTCCACCAGGGCTACCGCAACACCTTCCTCGCCACCCCGTGGGACGTGTTCTACCGCCCGGCCCTCGAACACCCGAAACCGCGGGTGCTCGGCAGCCAGACCGCCATGGTCACCGGCCCCAAAGGCGAAGAAATCCACTGCGACCAATACGGCCGCATCAAAGTCCAGTTCCACTGGGACCGCGAAGGCCTGGCCGACGACAAAACCAGCTGCTGGCTGCGCGTCTCCAGCTCCTGGGCCGGCGACCGCTACGGCGCCATCAGCATCCCGCGCATCGGCATGGAAGTCCTCGTCACCTTCCTCGAAGGCGACCCCGACCAACCCCTCGTCACCGGCTGCCTGTACCACAAGGAAAACCCGGTGCCGTACGCCCTGCCGGCGAACAAAACCCGCAGCGTGTTCAAGACCCTTAGCTCCCCGGGGGGCGGCGGCTACAACGAACTGCGCATCGAAGACAAAAAAGGCGCCGAACAAATCTTCATCCACGCCCAGCGCGACTGGGATGAAAACGTCGAACACGACCAGAAAATCCGCGTCGGGAATGAACGCCACGACACTGTGGTGAAGAACACCTACACCGAGCTGAAGGCCGAAGAACATCGCACCACGATTTCCGATCGCAAGGTTGAAGCGAAGCTGGATGATCATCTGACGGTTGGGCAGAACCAGCATGTGAAACTGGGCACGGCACAACTGACCAGCGTGGGGAAAGAGATTCACCTCAAGGCTGGTGACAAGATTGTTATTGAGGCGGGGACGGAGCTGACCATGCTTGGGGGTGGGAGCTTTATCAAGCTCGATGGCGGTGGGGTGACGGTGGTTGGGCCGGTGGTGAAGATCAACGCAGGGGGCTCGCCGGGAGCGGGCACTGGCATCGGGATCAAACCGCCGGTGCTGCCGGGGGCGGCGGATAAGGATAAGGCGGGGAGTTTGATGGATCAGGCGTTGTTGAATGCGCCGCCTGAGAAGGTTAAGCCGAAGGCTTTTTTTGTGTTTTCTGAGTGATGAGTTCGTGATGACAAAGAACAATCGAGTGCGTCAATTCAAGCTGCAATGTCTGGTGCTTTTGGCGTTTGGGTTTTGTTCAGACGCCTTTGCGGCGCAATCTAGCACCGTGCAATGCCCGAGCGACAACTTCGCAGATTTCGTAAAAGAGTTCTCGTCCAAGCCTGAGGTGCAGCAAGCGTTTATCGCCTCGCCCGTGATCGAGCAAAAGGTAGTCTCCACCGAGTCAAAGCCGCGAGTGGTGGAGCGAAAGTCGAGGTTGTTGGACCTTCAATCGTTGGTGATGCTTGCTCCTGACAACATCGCGAAATCTGGGCTGAGCATGCAAGTCCAGCTGCCGAGCAACGTGATTGTTCGCGATTCAAACGGTGAAGTGCTCAAGATCTTCACTTTCAAACATAACGACTGTTGGGTATTGACCCGTGCTGAAGACTGGTCGCTTGAGGCTGTACTTGATGCTCAATACCCGAATTTAAAGGCTTCACCGGGTGAACGCGCACTAAAAAGAGGGGCGATGTATAACCAGCTGGGTATCGATACCGACTCCTCTTCTTCCAGTCAATTGTACATTTCTGCTCTGAATAGTTATTTACATGGGGCAGACCAAGGCTCCGCAGAGGCCGCCTTTGCAGCGGCGGGGATCAGCCTTTCAGGTCAAGCTCCACGGTTGGAAAACGTAAAGATCCTTCAACTACTGGAGTCAGCTGCCAAGAGCGTACCTGAAGCAGGGATTGCCCTTGCTGACTTCTATTGCGATGAAGGCAATTACGAAGAGAAGCGAGCCTGTGTAAATCCAGAAAAGTCATTGGGGGCTCTTGTAAGCTCTGCCCGGCTCGGTTCCCCGAGTGCATTGATTCAACTAGGCGGCGCCTATGAAGCCGGCGCAATCATCCCTAGTGATTTGGCTCGGGCGATGGCGTGTTATCAGGAGGCCGACAAGAAAGGCAATGAGGCAGGTGCTAGAGGCGTCGAACGACTAAGCACCCAAGGCATTACCGCAAATAATTCAATTCATTGCCTTTAAAGCAGGATGCTATTGATGAGTACAGGTCTACTTGAACAGCGCGCGAAATACCCTTATAGCGGATATGAATACGGTTATGGTAAAGGCGGATCTGCGGACGAAGACGGTAATGGTCGGAAGGAAATTGATTGTTCCCACTTACTAAATCTAATGCTCCGTGATGCGGGGTATGACATCCCTTACCGCACTACAAGTCAACTTGCGACAGACACCACGCATTTCGAGTTCATTGCCCTCGACAGCGTTCAGCCGGGTGATATCGCGCTATGGACAGGAATGCACCATACCGGCGTGATTGAGGACATGGACGCTAACCGGGTCAAGGGGAATTTCTTCGGCTCACAGAGTTCGACCGGGCCAAAGTCCGCAAAGTACGGTGCGGGTAGCGGCTACTGGCCGATGCCGAACAAGTACCTCCGGCCGAAGGCGGAGTACAGGACCGGTGCGCAACCGACGCCTGCTCCTGCTCCGGCGCCTGCAGCGACCCCGGCTCCGGCAGGATCACCGCTCATGAGTTTTCAATACCCGTTCAGAAAGGCGGACGGGAAGCAATTCGAGAGCGCCGACGAAATATATAAAGCACTAGAAAAAGAAACATCGGGCCACTATCTCTTGGGCAGTAATAAGTTCTGGCATGGTGGTATTCACATTAGCAATGCCAGTGCCCCTCAATGCATCTTGAACGAACCGATCCGCTGCATGGCTGACGGCGAGGTTGTGGCCTATCGGCTTAACGAAGACTATCTAGAATCTACGTTCGGCGAAAATGAGAAAAAACTGCAGTATTCCAACTCGTTTTGTTTGGTGCGACATGAGTACAAATCTGCGCCAAACCCAGAAGAAGGACCGAATAAAGGCAAACAAAACAAGCTGAACTTCTACAGCTTGTACATGCACCTTCTGCCCTTCAAGCGTTATCCGCTGACTGAGGAAGAAACTCCGAAGCCTCAAGTGACCATGAAGGTAAGTGACTTCAACGCTTACGACGATTTCCCTGAATCCAGTAGCGTTCAGAACGTTGGCAAGCTCGTTGCGGGGACCAAACTTGAAATACTGGATCAAAAGGCCCTAGGCAACGTTACCTATGCGAAAGGGAAAATTCTTTCAGGTAGCGTTAAAAAGAACGGTCACAAAGTTCGCGAGGCTGGAAAGGAGGTCTGGTTCGCATACTTGAAAGACGGAGTACCCTACAAAAACTCCAAACCCGCACGTATATGGCTGGCAGACCCGATCCCGGAGCGTTTAAAGCCAAAATATTGGCAAGGTAAGGTGAAAGGAACCGCGTTGACAAGATTGGATCTTTATCAGGGTCCTATCTCTGCCCAAAATGGGCAAAATGCCGGTGATAAGATTGGCTCGCTGCAACTTAACCCTCAAAGTTCGGTGGAATTTGAAAGCAAAGAGGTACTGAACCTCAATGTTGCAGGGACAATTCGTCGAATGGCGAAATGTACGAGCAGCGGTAGCTTGGCTGGGGAAGGAAGCCTTCCTCCCAGCTTCTGGGCAATTGTGGAAAACGACTTTGTTGCTTGGGATGTAATCCCGAGCAGCTTTGACTCTGTGGAGTCCGCAAGCATTGGAATCAAGGCTGGAGATCCGATTGGCTACCTGGGACTGACTGAAAACCTGACCGGTGAAGATGGCGGTGTAGCGAGTAAGTATCAAGTGCACGTCGAGATATTCACTGCTGAAGCAGACGTAAAAGACTTCCTCAAGAATACGGCTGGGCTGAAGATCGGCAAGCAATATCTGTATTTGCCGGCTGGAGGTGAGCTGAAGAAAAAAGCACCTGCGACGGATAGTACGGTGCTGAAAACGGAACATGCAGTTGATTTGAACAAGACGCCGGTCATCAAAGTGGGTACCGACGATTACTACGATGTGACCGTTACTGACAATGCTCAGGCCGTCAATGGCCTAGTCAAGAAAGTGGGCGCACAAATTATCACTCAGCATGATTGGGAAAAGCTGGGGTTTCAGATCGTCGAAGAAACCAATGCGACAGCGGACGGGTTTCTCGATCCAAAGGACATGCCTGCGTTCTTTCAGGATCTGTTCACGAAGGTCGATAAAGACCAGAGCGGGGACGTCGATCCGGCCGAGTTGGCCGAGGCGTTGAAAAACCCTGATACGCGGTCGCAATGGTCCAAGCTGGTTGCACATCATCCGACGGAGTGGAAAGCGAAAGCAGATGCTCCAAAATGGAGCCGGCTTGATACTGAGCTTGAGCACGCCCCGAAGACACTGAAGCATGAGAAAGAAAGGATCAGCAGCTATGTGTTTTGGGATGAACTGAAAGAAAAGGCTGCTATCAGTACCGACTTGATATGGCATTTCCATTCGATTGCCTTTGTAGCGAATGCGCTGTCGGCCGTTTGTATCCCACTCAGCAAGGCCAAAGAAATCGCACTATTGGTTTCCTCCGGATACGAAGGAAAGAGCAAGTTGGATTATGAGGCACTGGCCGGTAATTTCGATGGTCAAGGTATGTCTTTCGGTGTTATTCAGTGGAACTTCGGGCAGGGCACGTTAGGGCCGGTTCTGCTGGAGATGCGTGGAGCAGATCAAGCCACGTTTGACGGATGTTTTGGTGCCAACATGAATTTCCAGACACTGATGAATTCGTTGAACTCTGCGAATACCGCCGCCCAAATGAGTTGGGCGACGGGAGTAATCGCCAGCAACAATGCAGGATGGAAATCGGCTTTCAAGAAGCTTGGCGAGGTCGAAGCGTTTCAAAAGATTCAGCTGAATCATGCGGCGAAATATAATGAGAATGTGATGTCTTGTATCAAGTTGATGCGCGAATTGGCACCGAATCTGATGGTGAAAATTCAACTGCGTACTTACTGTGCGCTATACGACTTGTGTGTTCAGCAAAATCATCTCGCGAAGGCGGAGCAGCTTATTAGAACCGAGTTCCCTAGTGCTAATATTACTACCCAAAAAGAGCTACTGATTTTTGTTTGTAAAAAACGAGCGGAAAAAGCCTCAGAGGCGTATAGGGCCGATGCCTTCAGTCGCCGGATGGGAATCATTCAGGGGCAAAAGTATACCGCTACAATGAGTGGCAATACTGCCACGCGAGAAAATGGCAATTACGGAATAATCGTAGAGGGTGACATCTGTGAGCTTTAAATTTCGCTGGTTTATTATTTTGATTTTTTTTTCGTCTCCAGCGTGGAGCGAAGGGAAAAAGCTGGCATGCGATCCTGATACCAATATTTGCTCAGTGGCTATTTCTGAGAACTTCTGTGGTTCTGATGGCGTTCCAAAGGCAAAGTTTGATATCAGGAGCCAGAGTTATATATTGAGCTGTGAATGTGACTGTAGCTCTCAGGAAAACACCTTCTGGATTTTGAGTGCTGACGGAAAAGTGCAAACACTTGATGCGAGCAAGATCGTAAGTGGCGTGGATATTATCAAGAATAAATCCGGAGTACCTGACGCTTTCGGTGTGGTTCCTTATTGCCAACCAATTAATGCAAGTGGTGAAAGTCTGGTGTATCTACAGAAAGGTCCTGGCTCTGCGGGGCAACCACAACCATATTGCTATTCAGTGCTTGAACATGATGAAGCGCAGAAATGTGAAAGCGCTGAATGTCTGAGTAAGATAGAAATGGTCTCTGGTGTTGAGAAAAATATAAAAGAAGAACTTTTGGTCGAGTTCAAAAACGCCACGTCGCGCCTTTATAAGGATAAAGCAAGATTTTCTAGCTTTCCGAAACGTGATTTTATTGAACGCTACATTGGTGAGTATGGTTACTCTTCTGCCAGCCAACAAGTTTTCAATGACGTAGCATTTTTTTGGCAGCAAGCAGGCTTCAATACCGACGCAATTTGGCTCTTGAAAAAAGTTATTTCAGAAAATCCGAAGCGGACAGTTGCCTATCTTAATCTCGCAGATGCTTATTGGGAGGCGGGTGATAAAACATCCGCAGGAAAGAACTATAAGGTATACACCGATCTCATGAGCGAGAATGGCAAGCAAGCCAAGGTTCCTGATCGGGTTAGGCAGCGTGCTACAACGCAGCAATAGAAGAAGTTGCAGACTACTCTCCTTCTGTTAAGGCTCGCGGGTCATGACTAGGCCTTGGAAACTTTATTGTTTGATGGGACGTTTGCTACGGGGCTTTAATGGATCTGTTCTGCGAGTACATGCATTTCAAAACTTTAGCGTTATCACTGCTGGGCCTGCTGTGGACGATCCCGTCGCTAGCCGAAACCGCTACGTTCAGCCCAACCCAAGGCGTTGAAACAACGCTGGTTCTCAAAGGCTCCACGCTGAACGTCGCGGTTAAAGGCGAAACGCATAACGAGTCGCGGACGGTCGATTTTGAAGCCGTAAACGAACTCCACATGCAGTTCGACGATTTCAATTTCGACGGCGCTCAGGATTTCGCGATCTGGCAGCTTGATGACGGCATGGGTACTTACGACTACTACCGGGTGTTCATTTACCAAGCCAGAATCGGCACCTTCGAAGAATTGCAGCCGGATTGCGGCGATGGATTCGTTAATTTGCGCGTCGACAAAAAGCGTAAAGTGTTGCTCAGCACCTACTGGGAAATGAACATAACCAAGCAATGCGTCACCCGGTTCTCCAAACGCAAAGCCTGAATGACTCAAGGAAGAACACAGTGAAACGGTTTGTGGCGAGCTTAGAACGAAGGATATGTCTCGGGCGTTAGACTGTTATCAAATGGCGGCTGACAAAGGTAATCAGTTGGGCCTCTTCAAGTGGGGCGATTGGGATCGTCAGGCACCGCGCCGATCAAGGCTAGTCGCTGCATCTGAGTTTTGGGGCATGTTTGATGCGCTTTCGCACGCGTTGAGCCTGAATCCCTCACGCTAAAACGTTTAATGCTTGAGCATCTGACGACTGCGATTTTCCTTTAAACTCCCCACCCCCAAGGAATGCGCTCAGGACACGGAATGCCAGCCCCCTCGATCTCCCTTCGCCCCGCGTTAGTACTCTGGCTATACGCCGCCGCAATCGTGCACATTCTCGCCGGCCTCACCCTGACTTGGGCCGGTCACTCCGGATTACTCGACGGCTATTTGCACACCCTCGAACTCGCATTCTGGGGCGCCGATGCGGTGCCTGCGGCCGGCCGCGAACAACAAGTCTGGTGGCTCGCGCTGTTCGGCGCGACGCTGCAAAGTTATTCGCTGTACATGCTCGCGCTGGTGCACTTGGGCAATCGCTTGAAAGCCCCGGCAGTTTGGGGCTGGTTGATCGCGGGCATCCTGTTATGGGCGCCTCAGGACATGTGGCTCTCAGCGCAACAACAGGTTTGGTCGCATCTATGGCTAGATGGTTTTGCATTGCTGGTGTTGGTGCCGCCGTTATTCTGGCTGTATCGACATGACCGCCGAAAATCTCCTTCAGTAAAGACTCCGAGCCAATCCAACCCGTTTGCCGGCGGCGCTTTCAATCGTGTGCTGATCACTGGCGGCACCGGGTTTATCGGTGAAGCCTTGGTCAATCAATTACTCGACGCGGGCCACTCGGTCAGCGTACTGACGCGCGATCCGTTGAGCGCGGCCAATCTGTTCAACGGCCGCGCTCGCTGTGTGCATTCGTTCAGCGAACTCAGCCACTACGAAGCCTTTGACGTAGTGATCAATCTCGCCGGCGCCCCTGTCGCCGGCCCACGCTGGACTCCCAAACGTCAGGCGCAACTGCTCGCCAGTCGAGTCGGCACCACCGAAGCGCTGATGACTTGGTTGCAGAACACCGAGCACAAACCAGCACTATGGATTCAAGCCTCGGCCATCGGCTTCTACGGCGTGCGCGATGCCAGCGAAAGCCTCGATGAACACGCCAGCAAGGGCGACGGTTTCATGGCCGAACTATGCGCGCGTTGGGAAGCCGCCGCGCAACCGGCCACTGAGTTTGGCGTGCGTCAGGTGGTGCTACGCCTCGGCGTGGTCTTCGGCCCGGGCGGCGCGTTGACGCCGTTGCTGCTGCCGTTCCGCTTGGGCTTCGGCGGGCGCATGGGCGATGGTCGGCAGATCATGAGTTGGGTGCATCGCGATGATGTGCTTCAGGTGATCGCAAGGGCTTTCAATGACGACAGTCTGCGTGGCACCTACAACATGGTGGCGCCGGAAACGGTCAGTCAGGCAGCGTTCGCCGAGCAGGCCGGCAAGGTCCTCAAGCGTCCGGTGTGGTTCCATATTCCCGCCGCGCCAGTGCGTGCAATGGCAGGGGAAATGGCGCAGTTGTTCTTCGACGGCCAGCGCGTGGTGCCGCAGCGTTTGACCGAGGCTGGTTACACATTCCGTTATCCAACCCTCGACGCCGCTCTGCGCGATCTGACCTGAGGATCGCTCATGGGCAAGCCCTTGATGTACCTGTTGGCCGGCAACGGCAGCGCCGCGGATTGGTGGGATGACGCGCTGCCGCACTTCCAGCGATACGACGTGGTTCCGCTGGAGTTGCCGGGCTTCGGCGCCAATCCGCAGCCACCTTGCGAGGATCTGGCGGACTACGCGCAGACTTTGCTGGCGATGACGCAGAAGGGCAGCGCGGTCATGGCAGTAGGGGTCAATGCGTTGCTGGTGTTGCATGCGTTACAACGTCGGCCCGGACACTTCTCCCGCAGCGTTTTGTTGGCGCCAGTCGGTGCGTTTCTGTGGCAGCGGCGGTTGCCTGCACTTATGTCGCCGCTGCCGATTCGCAGGACCATTCACTGGTTGCTCTCGAACAAACCGACGCTGTTCGCGCGCAAGTTCTCCAACCAGACCTGGACGCCCGCGCAGTACCAGCGCATGGGCGCCGGTTATGCGCGTTGCCGTGCGTTTGTGCCGCACTGGGATCTGATCCGTGCCGACACCGCGCTGCCGCTGCTGGAGTGGATCACCGATCCGGTCGAGCTGGTCTGGGGCGATCAGGACAAGGTGCTCGGCATCGAACAAGCCGCCGCATGGTCGGCGATTCTTGCGCGCGCAGACCTGACCATCAGCCTGAAACCCGGTTGGGGCCATTACCCATGGATCGACGCGCCCATGCAGTTCGCGCAATGGCTGGAGTCGGGCGAGCGCGGGTTTGTTGCGCACACCAAGGGCGGGCGTTTGCGCCTGGCTGAACTGGCGCGGCAAGCGGTGCCGGCGGCGCTGACGCTCAACGATTGCAATGATCCGCGTCTGCCAACATTTCTCGCTGCCCAACCCGACGTGACTTGGGCGGTGCGCTCCTCCAGTTATGGCGAGGATCAGGCCGATTCGGCGAATGCCGGTTTGAGCACAACCTATCTGCGCGAGCCGCCCGCCAATGTGCCGAAACGCATCGCCGAACTCACGGCCGAAGGCGTCGAGGAAGTGGTGGTGCAACGCTTCATCACGCCGGTGGTTTCCGGGATCGCATTCGTGCGCCATCTCTCGGTAGAACTGGAATGGGTTGAAGGTCATCTCGAATCGCTGGCCGACGGTCAAGTCAGCCCCTCACAAGCAACGCTTTCGCGACTCGGCGATGCGTGGCGCAGTGGCACGTTCACGCCGTCCCACGGCTTGACCGAAGACCTGCTCTGGCGCTTCCTGCAAGACGTGTTGCGCGTGTTCCACTACGTGCCCGGCGACGTCGAATGGGCCTGGGACGGCTCGCAACTCTGGCTGCTGCAATACCGGCCGATCAGCGACTACGGCTGGCGCCGGCACCTGACCGCCGCGAACATCGCCGAGATCCTGCCACCGCAACCGAGCGTGCTGGTGGAGTACGCCCAGCGCCGCGCGGCGGTGAGTATCCCGGCGATCATGGCGCGCTGGGATGCGCGAGTGTTGCAGGACAACGAGCCGTTCACTGCTGTGTTCGGCGGCGCGTCCTACATCAACAATGACCTGTTTCTTGCCCGGTTGGCCGACTGGGGCATCAGCGCCGATAACTACGCCGGTGAAGTTGGTGGTGCGACGCCGCATCTGCCGTGGCGACCGCTGAAGATGCTGCGTTCGTTGCCGCTGTTTTTGCGTATGCAACGCAAGGCTCGCGGCCATTTGCTGAACCTTGAAAACGGCTTGCAGCGCTTCGATCGGGAGCTGGCCGAATTGGTCGCCCAAAGTGCCAATGGCCAGCAATTAGCAGACTGGTTCACCCGGTTCTACGTGTTCGTGGTGCAAGGCAATTTGTGCATTGCCACTGCACTGGCCAGCAGCGGTGGTGATTGGCTGGGCCGCCCGCCGACCGCGTACGACAATCTGGAAAACAGTCCTCATCGACTGCCGTGGGAAACCGATCCGGCTACCCCGCGACCCGCGTCGAGCGAACTGCCGCTACAGCCATTCCCGCAATGGTCCGGGCTGATCCGCCTCGCGCATTCGACCGGCCTGCCGGGCCTGCGCGGTTACTACCTGCAAGTACGCGAGTGGTATCGCGACAATCTGATGCGCATCTTCTTCCGTCTGCACCACGCCATGCCCATGGCGGATCGCGAGCATTGGTTCGCGCCGCATCCCGACGTGCGCACCCGCGATGGCAGCTTCTGGCAGGACGGTCGCGAAGGTGCGGAGCAGGCCACCGGTTTCATGATTTATCCGGGGCAAGTGCAAGGCATTCTCGGCGTGGACATCTTGTTGGAAGACACCCTAGATCCGGGGCGGCATGCGCACTACCAAACCGCGCGGGCGGTGATTGCGCGGATGGGCGGGCGGCTGTCGCATGGTTCGACGTTGTTGCGGGAACTGCGCAAGCCCTCGGCGGTGATGCCGCAGGTGGATCTGGCGTGGATCGGGTGCGAAGTGTTGTATCGGGATGGTGAACTGGAATTGATGAATTCGAAGGATGTGAAGTGAAACGACTGCTGGTGTTATTCATGAGCTGGTTGCCGATAGCCGTTATGGCGGCAGGTGTCTGCAATCAGGAAACTGACTCTAAATATTTCTTATCTCAATGGCCGGAGAGCAGCGGAGATCAGGAAGACATACTTTCCAGTCTCGATGGAAAAGAATTCTCTATCGAGCCAGGCCACGTAGTCTTCCGTGGCGACCTAAACGGCGATGGTATCGAAGACTTCATCTTCAATTCCCGCGTAGGCATTGGTTCTTCGATGGACAGCACATTCGCCTTCCTGATCCAGTGCCGTGGTTACTTGAAGTATTCGGGTGGCGATTACTTCGCCGGGGTCAAAGTTCTGGACGGTCCGCCTAAAGGTGGCGGTGAATTCAAGGACATCGAGATCTACTCCTACATTAGGGACAAGCGAGGGCGGATTCGCTACAAGGGCGAAGAGGGCATGACCCGGCCACATCTGTGGCAATTCAACCCGCAGACACAGCGTTATGAAGGTCAGTCCGAGTAAGCCAACGGTTTCCCACTGCTGTTATGGAGTTAGTACTTGAAAGGATTTTCGATTGTTCTCGGCAGCTTGCTATCAGCTGCCACTTCCATGGCATTCGCCGCCGATCCCGACTTCAAGGATTACGCCGTCACCCCCGTTTTCAGCGGCCCCAACCATGAACCGGTGCAGCAGGAACAAAGCAACTCGGTCATGGACAGCACCCGGGCGAAGGCCCTGCAAGGCAAGGTCAACTTCGCCGGCCATTACATCCTGTACAGGTTCGGCTGTGGCGGCGGGGCCATTTGTGGCGAAGTGCTGGACGCCCAGACCGGTGATGTCGTTGGCGGTCTTCCGAATGCCTATGACGGCAGCACTTTCGACACGACGTATTTGCCCGATAGTCGCTTGATCATCATTTCCGGCGTCACGCTCGATGGCGAAGAAGACGCCCAGGGAAATCGCCTGGAAAACCGTAACCGGGATCGGTACTACGAATTCGTGAACAATGAGTTCCGGCTGCTTGGCATGACCGACGTGGAATCACCGTCGATCGATGAGGAGTGAGTCGATGAACCGTCTTCTTGCGAGCAGCCTTTCGCTGTTGCTCTCGTTTCCAGCTTTCGCCGCTCCCAAGGGCGCCTACACCCAGCGCGATGTCATGCAATGTGGCGGTGTTGAAGTGGTGATGGTGTCGTCCTGCCGATCCGTAACGGTGGATGACGCAGAAACCCACCTCATACCGGTCTGCTCCGATCAGACGATCAACATTGGCGGCAAAGTGTTGCGGCGCAATATCGACAAGGTTTCACAGCTCACGTCTGACGGTAAGAAGACGAAGATGCTGAGTAACGTGGCAGTGGAGATGGATTGTGTAAAAGGAAGCAAGGGCGGCCTGGTGTTCATCGGCGGTTATGGCGGGTGTGGATCCTGCCCGGAGTGGCGCGGGTATTACTCCACCGCTGGAAGGTTGGAGCATTACAGCTACAGCAATAGTTATCGGTCGTTTGGTTCGAAGGGGTCCTGGGAAGGGCTCATAGAGGCTTATGGCATCACTGAAAGACAGTTACAGCAAACAAGCCCTGCGGCTAAAAGGATCGAGTATGGGCAGCCTTAGATCCGCACTATTGCTCGCGGGTCTGTTGCTGGCGAATGGGGCTACGGCAGAAGAAGTGCGAATCACTGGAGTCGACGGGCACACACTGACATTGCATTTGAAAGCAAAAGTATGGCCCGAACACTCAGTGGAAGCGGCGAGCGCGACCTTTACCGCGAATGGAAAAACATTCCCGCTCTACGGAACCGATATTGGGGTCGAAGTCCTTCCTCGATGGCTTAGCCCTGACAAGAAGACCTTACTCGTGAACCAAACGATGTATGGAATGTTGTCAGACGGGAGTGGTGAAGACAGCTTCCAGTCACGAAGTCACTGCGATGTGATTTCGATGGAGACCGGTTGTGTGCTGCTTCAGCGTGATGATCAGTTCTGCGCTGGCAAATGGGTGGGCAATAGCTGGACTACCGACGAGGGTGAAGTACTCAAACCTGAAATGGAGACACCTTCCCCACAGGCACTACTGAAAACCCTCTCGAACATTGAATCTGCGCAATATCGAGCCAGCGAGATCGAATGGAGCTTGGTCATGGGGGCGGATTCGTACATGGCTTGCCATCCACCGGCTCGAAATGTTCAGGGTCTTAATGATCTTGGCTTCTATTTAGCCGAGGGCGGCAACGATGCACTGGCGCTGAAGTTGTATCGCGGCGTTGAGGCCGTCGGTAAACGCACAGTACTGATGTTGAACATCGCCGATTCACTCTGGCGCCTTGATCGCAAAGATGAAGCGCAGCGCTATTACAGCCAGTACCGCGACGCGATGAGCGCCGACGGCAAGGCGCAGAAAATACCTCGACGCGTAGTTGAGCGATCCGCAATTCAGGGAATGAAACATTGAACATGTTTGTGCGCTTTATCGCGTTGTCCTTAGGCCTGCTGTCCGCTTCAATCGCGCTCGCTGAGGACAACTGCAAAGTCATCACGGTGAGCTGGCAATACGACCAATGCGTGGAAGCCGACCGCAAGAGTGCCGATGCAAAACTCAATGCCAGCTACAAACTATTGATGACTCGATTCGAGTCTCAATGGAAGCGTCAGCCTGAACAAGCGAAGACATACATGGCCATGGCCAGAGACTCGCAACGTGCGTGGATCAAGTTGCGCGACACCACATGCCCTCTAGAAGCCATAGAGACTGAAACCGGATCCAAGGCATACACCACGCTGACCAATAACTGCATCGCCAGAATGAGTCTGGAGCGAGCCGCTTATCTGGACGCCGTCGCACCGGATGATACGAGTGAAGTGGTCGATGTCGCCAAGGTTTCCAACTCTGCTTCTCAACGCTTTGGTGATGTTGTTGCTCGTTACGTCACCACGTTTGGTAGTCCGTGCCTCGATGTGCAAATCCTTGCGCCAGAGGGTAATTGGAGGGTGTTGGCGTCCAAGCGCTTTTGCAGTTTTGACGGTAAGTCGTTCAGGTCGGGTTATAGCTATGCCGGGTTTGAAGATCACGTATTTGCGGACGACGGTTTGCACGTGACGCTTAGCCTGACAGATCTACGTCCTACCGGCGAAAAGCGCCTTGCCTGCGTGATTCCGATTCAGAACGAGCAGATCAGAGAGCTGAAATGCGGCGCACCTGAATCATCGTGAGGCCACTCGCGCTGGTTTTTGAAGATTGATCAATTTGTCGATCAACAAGGAAGTAATGAAAGTGACCAGGGTCTCAAGTTGTGTGTGCATGCTCGTATCGATCATCGGTTTCACAGCGCAACCGGCAACGGCTGATGACCTGCAAACCATCAAGCAAATGCATCCGCCGGTGGTGGCATCGGTGGGCGAGCAGAAGATCACCGTGTTGTTCTTGAAGAACACGCTCAAGGGTCAGACGACAGGCGCCTACGTTCCGGGTGGTGAGGTTTTTTACACGACGATGAGTCCCACGAAGCCAGAACTCTCTTTTGTGGCGCCGCTCATAGGAGATGAAATCGCGTCAGTGTTTTTCTTTGAACGCAAATTTCCTGAGCGAGCGGGGAAATCCCTGTACGTGCTCACGAAGCTAAAAGAGTCATACGGTAACTTTGAAGGCTACACCTATTGGACGCTGGAATTGCCGCTCATCAAGCAGGGGGAGCAGTTGTCTTTGCGGTTTTTCCGCGGTGATCCACCAGACCCCGAATTGCAGAACTGTCGCGACGGCCGAGACCTTGAACATGGTGTCGATGTCGTGTGTGCCTACAAGGATGCAGCGAGTATCAAAAAGCGTCTGGCAGACCTTGATGCAAAGATCATTGCCGATTCGAAACTGCAAAAGGAGATCCGCCAGAAAGCTTTAAAGACCGACGATGACGTGACCGGTGTTGCGTGCCCCTCACCCAACTTTTCAACCTTCCTCTCAGCCTTCTCTGAACGCGCGGACGTGCAGAAAGCCTTCGTCCAGCAGCCGCTGAAAATGGTCACGACTGTGGCCAGTGATCCCGAGCCCGAGATGCAAAAAAGCAGCCTC
Organism: Pseudomonas sp. 22189; assembly: GCF_052045635.1. Classification (NCBI taxonomy): domain Bacteria; kingdom Pseudomonadati; phylum Pseudomonadota; class Gammaproteobacteria; order Pseudomonadales; family Pseudomonadaceae; genus Pseudomonas; species Pseudomonas sp. 22189. The sequence goes on along the minus strand of NZ_JBQEPG010000003.1, from coordinate 96,395 downwards.
AGCGGCGATCAGCTCAAGTTCCCGATCATCCCGGATGTAGCGAAGCGAGAGGCTCAGGGCCTGACGTTGACCGTCAAGGAAGAGCAAGGTGATCACGCCGTTGCGATCCTGCAGAAACCGGATACCGATTATGTCTTCGAGTATCGGTTTGTTCGTGGGCAATGCTGGCGGCTGGAAGAAGTGATGGATTACTCGCTTTGAAACAGGTGGCAAGTTGAAAAGATTAGGCTTGATCACGTTATTGCTGTGTTCTTTCTCTGCGGTGGCGGGGCCGATGTTCCCGTCACTCACGTCGTGCAGGGACGTTGGCAGCGACTGCGCGCTGGCGCTGAAGGACAATTTTCTGGTGGACGTACATTCCGGGCAGCGCCTATCCGAGACGGCGGAGCCGGCAGGGGCGATGAGTGACTTCTGGCTGTATCGAGATGGCGAGCGGTACATCCTTCAGGAAGAAAACTACTCCCAGGCGAAGTCGCGTCGTTGGCTGGTTTTCGCCTACGACAGCGGCAAAGTGGTGCTCGACGGCGCTTATGTTTTCTCTATCGACATTGATATGAACACTGGGCCCTACTGGCATGGCTATGACTGCCGAGGTGATGCCAAGCCGTTCGCCGTGCCAACGAATGACTCGTTCAGTGAAGTCGCTTTGGAGGCGTTATGCGGGGAGGTCGAAGGCTGGTTCGTCTCGGGCGAGGATACCAAGGTGCCGGTGTCAGCCAAGGGGCTGGCTGTCAGTGTTCCCGTTTATCACGCCCGCAAACGCGATGGTTCAGCGACTTTCCTGTTCGCTGAAAGCGATGTTCCGGATCTTTCGAAACTGGTTTGTCTGTCCAACTGTGCCGATGTCGAGAAAACACCGGAGCGCGTTTCGCATGGGACGGCGCCATTGAGGTGGGGGGAAGAAGTAACGTTGTGTTCGGATGACGAAGATATTTACTTCAGTTGCCCATTAGATGGCGGCAAGACGGTTTCTGTTTGCGCGCGGGGGAACAGCAAACCCACGGTTGGTTCTGTTCAGTATCGATATGGTGTGCCGGGGAACATCGAGATGGTTTACCCGAAGAATGCTGTGCCGCCTAGGGGCAAGTTTTTCGTTGTGAATGCGACGGAAGGAAGCGCGAGCCTGAACATCATCAAGTTCAAGCTCGGTACGTATACCTACCTCGTTAACCAGGCATTCGTGAGTTATCTGACGGTGCTCAAAGAGGAAGAAGTTGTATTCAGGCAGCGATGCGGCGCAGGAAGTTATTCCTTCATAAACCGAGCGGCGCTCCAAGGGTTGGAGTCACGACCAAAAAGCGCACAAGACTTTCGCTAGTCGCTAATGCCGAAGCTCATGAAAGGGGACTTAACGTCCCCTTTTTTTCATCCGCAAATCCCACTACGACTTGGCCGCCACGTTCCCCACTTCAATGTGGTCGAGCGTCCCTTCCACCATCAATCGCACCCCATCCGCCATTCTGCTCAGGGCCAGTGCTACCGAGCGGCGGGAGCCGTGGAGGTCGTCGGCGAGGTCGCAGGCAATGGCGCTGATGGACAGGAGGTCTTCGGAGGCGTTGGCCATGAGGGCTTCGGCGTCGGTGCCGGGGGCGAGGCTGAAGAGGCCGGTTTCGCGTTTGGGTTGGGATTCGGTACGCGGTTTGAAGTGGTGGTCGAGGGCGCGTTCGGCGGCTTCGTGGAATTTCTTGGATTCCAGCGATTCGTAGGGCGATATGTCTGGGGTTTCGGGGGGATTGGGTGTTGGTTTGATCATGGTGCAGCTTCCTGGAGTTGTGAGGCCGACACCTATTCGCTTTGCACTTCGAAAGAGGTGGCAGCTGTGCGTTGGTGTGCAAGACCGGTCCAGGTGGCCGGCAGACCCGAAGGTCTCCGACGCACAGCCGCCATAACGATCCGCGAGCATAGGAAAACGCTCGGCGAAATGCCATCAACGAATGTGCACCTGAACCGGACTTGCACGTCCGAGTCACCGATTTGGCGGCGACACACAGAGGCTATCGACGAACTGCCAACCAGCCTAGTTCATAGGTATCGCGGCGCTTTGCAGGAAATTTCCCATAGGTTTGCAGGCTGGAAGATCAGAAGATCGCAGCCTTCGGCAGCTCCTACAGGGATGTGTTTCAACAGGTGTAGGAAGTGGGGTGCAGAAGCGTGACTTGGCGGTCATCGTGCGGGAAATGGGTTGCATCATCTTCCAATAGCGGCGGATAGTGGCGTTATCGTTCGAATCCCTTACACTGCCCCGGCCGTTCACTTTCCTTTTGAGGCTGTGCGCATGAAATTTCGTTTTCTTCTGTGGATGATGGGTTTGTTGATGGGTAAGGCCAGCCGGACAAATCCTGCGTTCCAGCAGCAGTTGGGTGACAAGGATCTGGTGTTTCAGTTGCAGACGCTGGACGGGAAAGTGGCGCGGCATTTCGTGGTGAAGAATCAGCGCGTTACCAGCAAATCTGGGGTGGTGGCGGAGCCGGCGTTTGCGATTGCGTTCAAGGATGCGGGTTATGCCTTTGCCACGATGCAGGCGAAGAACAAGCAGTTGGCGTTTATGCAGGGGATTCAGGACAAGTCGATTCAGCTGAAAGGTAATCCGGCGCTGGTGATGTGGTTTCAGGGGTTGATGAAGTATTTGAAGCCGAGGAAGGCCAAGCCGAAGGCTTGAGTAGACGGGCTTGAGTGGATGGGCTGTTGTGGTGAGGGGATTTATCCCCGATGGGCTGCGCAGCGGCCCCAAAACCTGAGACCTCGATATAACTGACACATCCTGTTGGCTGGGTTTGCGACTGCTACGCAGTCGGTCGGGGATAAATCCCCTCACCACAGGTTTTGTGTCAGGCAGGTAGATTGGGGTGGATTCTTCGCGAGCAAGCTCGCTCCCACAGGAGGTCACCGAAACCTTGTGGGAGCGAGCTTGCTCGCGAAGTTTTCAAGCCTGGCTGAATTGCGAAGCTAGCTCACGCAGCAGGACTTCAGCCTCAAGCACTTTGCTGACCACGTCGTTGGCTTTGTCGCGGGTCAGGCCGACGCGTTCGAGCAGGGCGTCGGGGATGTCTTCGTCGGGGCCGGAGCCGATGCCGCGGCTGCGCAGCAGGCGCACGGCCAGGCAGACGAGGTTCGGGTATTCGGCGTAGGCGCCGTCGTAGCTTGGGTCGTGCTGGAAGCGCAGGGCGGTGGCCAGTTCATCGGGCATGTCCCAATAGCGCATCAGCCACGAGCCGATCTGTTCGCGGCTGATGCCCAGCAGGTGCTGCTCGATGTAGCTGTGGCACAGGTGCGGGTTGACCTCCAGGTGGCGGCAGATCAGCGAGAAGTGCGGCGGGAACACGTGGGCCAGCAGCAGGTAGCCGAAGTTGTGCAGCAGACCGGCCAGATAGGTCAGGCCGGCTTCCGGACGCTGGGCGCGCGGCATGGCGCGGGTCAGGCCCTCGATAACGGCGGCGGTGTAGATCGATTGCTGCCAGTACGGCGTGGTGTGTTGCGGGTGGTCTTTGGGCAGGCTCAGGGTCTTGCCGAGGGCCAGGCCCAGCGCGAGGTTGATCACCAGATCGAAGCCCAGCACGCGAACGATCGCGTCTTCCACCGAACGGATCTTGCCCGGCGAAGCGTAGTACGGCGACGCCGCCCAGCTCACCACTTGTGCAGCCAGCGCCGGGTCGGTTTCGACCACGCCGGTGATGTCGTCGATGGTGGCGTTGGGGTCGACGCGCAGTTTGATGATTTTTTGCGCCGTCTCGGCCAGCGGTGGAATCTCGATGGTCGCTTCCAGACGCTGCTGAATCCGGCGTGCGGTGAACGCCTGCACGGCCTGGGTGATTTCCTCGCGGTCATCGTCCGGGCGGTCGAGGTTCGGGCGGATGCTGCTCAGGGCTTCGCCGAAGTTGGCGGCGCTGGCCTTGGTCAGCATGCTCTTGAAGGCTTCGCTGGTGATTTCCAGCAGCAGGCCCGGCTCGCCGGAGTTGATCAGCAGCTTCGGCTCGCGCAGCAGGCTTTCTTCGTAGAGGCACGGCGAACTGGTCAGCGCCGGCAGGCCCGGCAGCAGGCTCAGGCTGTGTTTGCCGAGCATCTTTTCCAGGCGCTCGGTGGACACGGCGGTCAGGCGCCGGCCCGTCAGTTCGGCGAGGCGGTTGAGGTCGAGCAACTGGCTCTGCGGAAACAGCACCATCAGCGCGCCGACGGCATCGTCCAGCAACACGGCTTGTACCTTGCGCGAAGCATTGAGGCCGTGGTGGTCGAGCACTTCTTCGTAGGCGATACCCAGCTTGCCGAGCAGTAGCCGAATTACAGACGGCGCGTGCGGAAGTTCGGGGGCGAGAGCTGCGTCAGTCATGGTCTGTATCCGTTTTTGAAACAATGGCAGGAGTATAACCAGCTCTGTCGGAACGATCCTTCACAAACTGCGACGGTGCTCACACTTGGCCGTATTGCTGCCCATGACGCAGCCAGCGGTCGAGCAATGGGCTGACGTGGGTTGGCCAGCGTTCCAGCAGCGCTTGCGCGGCATCGCGCACGGCGGGCAGCAAGTCGGCGTCGCGCATCAGGTCGGCGACTTTGAATTGCAGCAGGCCGGTCTGACGGGTGCCGAGCATTTCGCCGGGGCCGCGCAGTTCGAGGTCTTTTTCAGCGATGACGAAACCGTCGTTGGTCTCGCGCATGATGCCCAGGCGCTGGCGGCCGATCTGTGACAGCGGCGGATGGTAGAGCAGCACGCAATGGCTGACCGCGCTGCCCCGGCCGACGCGACCGCGCAACTGGTGCAGTTGCGCGAGGCCGAGACGCTCGGGGTTTTCGATGATCATCAGGCTGGCGTTGGGCACGTCGACGCCGACTTCGATCACGGTGGTGGCAACCAGCAGTTGCAGATTGCCGGCCTTGAATTCAGCCATGACTGCCGCTTTTTCCGCTGGTTTCATGCGCCCATGGATCAGCCCAACCTTGAGCTCACCGAGGGCGGCGGTGAGGTCTTCGAACGTGGTTTCGGCGGCCTGACAGGTCAGCTCTTCCGACTCTTCGATCAGCGTGCACACCCAATAGGCCTGACGCCCTTCGGCGCAGGCGCTGCGCACCCGTTCGATGACTTCGACGCGGCGGGTGTCGGTGACCAGCACGGTGTTGACCGGGGTGCGACCGGGCGGCAGTTCGTCGAGGATCGAGGTGTCGAGGTCGGCGTAGGCGCTCATCGCTAGGGTGCGTGGAATCGGCGTGGCGGTCATGATCAGTTGGTGCGGGCACATGCGCCCGCCGACGCCTTTCTGCCGCAATGCCAAGCGTTGCTGCACGCCGAAGCGGTGTTGTTCGTCGATGATCACCAACGCGAGGTTCTTGAACTGCACTTCGTCCTGGAACAGCGCGTGGGTGCCGACCACCATCGGCGTGCCGCTGGCGATCTGTTCCAGTGCGCTGGCGCGGTTCTTGCCCTTGAGCTTGCCGGCCAGCCACGCGACGTCGATGCCCAGCGGTTCGAGCCAGCGCTTGAAGGTGATGAAGTGTTGCTCGGCGAGGATCTCGGTCGGCGCCATCAGTGCGACCTGATAACCGGCCTCCAGCGCTTGCAGTGCCGCGAGGGCGGCGACCACGGTTTTGCCCGCGCCAACATCGCCCTGAATCAGTCGCAGCATCGGTTCGTGCTGGCTGAGGTCGTAGGCGATTTCGTTGCCCACGCGTTGTTGCGCGCCGGTCGGATTAAAGCCGAGGTTGGCCAGGTATTTCGCCGGCAGCTTCGTAGCCTTTGGCATCGCTGGCGCGCGTAACGAACGCAGGCTTTCGCGCAGACGCTGCTGCGACAGTTGATGGGTCAGCAGTTCTTCGAAAGCCAGCCGATGCTGCGCCCAGTGATGACCGAGGGCGAGCTCATCGACATCGGCGTCGGCGGGCGGGTTGTGCAGGTAGCGTATCGCATCGGCCAGCGGCGCCAGTTGGTAGTCGCGGGCCAGTTCGGTCGGCAGCCAGTCGGGCAGGGTGTTCGGCTTGAGCAGGGTCAGGGTCTGCATGCACAACTGGCGCAGGCGCTGTTGGGTCAGGCCTTCGGTGAGCGGGTAGACCGGGGTCAGGGTTTCATCCACGGGCGGCGGTTCGTCACCGGTGATGGCGCGGTATTCCGGGTGGTAGATTTCCAGCCCCGAAGCGCCGGGCCGTACTTCGCCGTAGCAGCGAATCCGTGTGCCGCGCTTGAGGCCTTCTTTCTGCGCGTTGCTGAAATGGTAGAAGCGCAGACTCAGCCCGCCAGTGCCGTCCTGCATGCGCACGACGAGGCTGCGGCGCCGGCCCATGACCACGTCGGCACCGCTGACGGTGCCTTCGACCACCGCGTCCTGGCCCGGGCGCAAGTGGCCGATCGGCACCACGCGGGTGCGATCCTGATAACGCAGCGGCAGGTGAAACAGCACGTCCTGGAGATTCTCCAGGCCGACCTTGGCCAGTTTCTCGGCCATGGCTTCGCCGACACCCTTGAGTGCCGTCACCGACACTTGCGACAGCTCGGTCATGACCCTGGCTTAACCGGCCGTGACCGGCGCGGCGGGCTTGGCCACCGAGCACAGGCGAACGGAGTCGGCGAGGATCTCGATGGCTTTCGGCCGTGGGAAGCTGGCGCGCCAGGCGATGGCGACGGTGCGGAATGGCACCGGCGCCGACAGCGGCCGCACTTCGATCACGCCTGGGGCGTAGTGATGGCTGTCCACCGCCGACAGCGGCAGGATCGAGATCCCCAGACCGGACGCGACCATGTGGCGGATGGTCTCCAGCGAGCTGGATTCCACCGTGGTGTGCTTGGCGCCGTCGTTGCCCTTGGTCAGGGTCGGGCAGGCTTCCAGCACCTGATCGCGGAAGCAGTGGCCTTCGCCGAGCAGCAGCAGGCTCTTGTCGTTGAGCAGGCCCGGGTCGATGGATTCTTTTTGCGTCCACGGGTGCTGGGCCGGCATCAGGACGTAGAACGGCTCGTCGTACAGCGGCAGGGTCAGTACGTCGGCTTCGTTGAACGGCAGTGCGATGATGATTGCATCGAGCTCGCCGTTGCGCAGTTTGTCGCGCAGCACGTGGGTGAAGTTTTCTTCGATGTACAACGGCATCTGCGGGGCGACCCGGTGCAGTTGTGGAATCAGGTGCGGGAACAGGTACGGCCCGACGGTGTAGATCGCACCGACTTTCAGCGGCGCGGTCAGCTGGTTCTTGCCGGCCTGGGCCAGTTCACGGATGCCTTGCGCTTGCTCCAGCACCTTTTGCGCTTGGGCGACGATGCCTTCGCCAACCGGAGTCAGGCGCACGGCGCTTTTGCTGCGCTCGAAAATCAGCACACCGAGTTCGTCTTCAAGTTTTTTCACGCCCACCGACAGGGTTGGCTGGCTGACGTGGCAACGCTCGGCGGCGTGGCCGAAGTGCTGCTCTTGGGCGAGGGTAACGATGTAGCGTAATTCTGTGAGGGTCATAGCGAGCGTCCATGAAGTTGCGGGCCAAGCATAACGGCTGCAATCGATAGACGCACGTTATCAGACTGAGTGAGGAATGCGACACCGGGCAATGTGAGTTTGCCGTTTATGGATGAGCTGAAAAACAAAAGATCGCAGCCTTCGGCAGCTCCTACAGGGGGCGAATACCTGTAGGAGCTGCCGAAGGCTGCGATCTTTTGATCTTGCTACTTAACGACGACGGTCCAGCGAGTACACAAACGGCGCCACAATTTCGATCGAGCCGTTGTTCAGCATATCGGCCGGCGGCTTGGGCAGCGGTTGCGCGCGACGGATCATTTCCAGGGTGGCCCGATCCAGGTCGGCGTTGCCCGAGCGGCCCACCAGTTCGAATGACAGCACGTTGCCTTCAGCGTCGACCACAAAGCGCAAACGGTTCACGCCTTCCTTGCCGCGAGCCTGTGCGCTGGCCGGGTACTTCTTGTATTTGCCCAAGTGCGCGAGCAGGGTGCCTTGCCAACTGGCCTTGGCGGCCATTTGTGCCGGCGACGGGCCCGGTGCGGGCTGGGCGGATTTCTCCGTCGGCGCCTGAGTCGGTTGGGTGTCAGCCGGTTTTTCCTCGGCCGGTTTTTCCTTCACCGGCTCCGGTTTCTTTTCGACGGGCTTGGGCGGCTGCGGTTTCGGCTTTGGCTTGGGTTTGGGCTTCGGTACGGCAATCTCGGCCTTGGGTGCTTCAGCCAGTTTCGGGATCGGCAACTCTTCGACCGGAGCTGGTGGCTGCGGCGGTGTGACGACTTTCGGCGGAGCAGGCGGTGGCTGGGTCGGAACCGGTGCCAGCTCGACCATCATTGCCTGCGGCGGCAGTTCGATGGGCGGGCGGGCGGTCCAGTTCAGCGCCAGCGCGATGGCCAGCGCGTGAACGCCCAGCACCACGGCCAGGCTACCGCTGTAACGCGTCAGCTTATGGCGCGTCGTGATCATTTCTTGGCTGCGCTCTCAAGGCCCACCAGACCGACCTTCAGGTAACCGGCCGAGCGCAATTTATCCATCACGCTCATCAGGTCGCCGTAGTCCACACCCTTGTCGGCCTGGAAGAAGATGGTGGTGTCTTTTTTGCCCTGGGTCTTGGCGTCGAGCGTTGCGCCGAGGGTATCGGCGTTGACTTCGTCGTCGCCGATGTAAAGGCGCTGATCGGCTTTTACGCTGAGGAACACCGGTTTCTCCGGGCGCGGTGCCGGTTTGGCGGTCGACGCCGGCAGGTCGACCTTGATGTCCACAGTGGCCAGTGGCGCGGCCACCATGAAGATGATCAACAGCACCAGCATCACGTCGATGAACGGCGTGACGTTGATTTCGTGGTTCTCGGCCAGATCGTCGTCTGCGCCTTCTTTCAAATGCAGGCCCATGGCCGATTACCCCACTTTCACCATGTGTGGTTGCGAGCTGCTGCGCTCAGGCTGGTGATCGAGGTCACGGCTGACCAGCAACAGGACCTGCGCCGAAGCGTCGGACACCTGCGCCTTGTAGCCGGCGATGGAGCGGGCGAACACGTTGTAGATCACCACCGCAGGAATCGCAGCAACCAGACCCAGAGCAGTGGCCAGCAGCGCTTCGGCGATGCCCGGCGCCACGACGGCAAGGTTGGTGGTCTGGGTCTTGGCGATGCCGATGAAGCTGTTCATGATGCCCCACACGGTGCCGAACAGGCCGACGAACGGCGCGGTGGAACCGATGGTGGCGAGGACGCCGGTGCCGCTGCTCATGTTGCGGCCACAGGCGGCGACCAGGCGCTCAAGGCGGAAGCTGACGCGCTCCTTGATGCCTTCCTTCTCGCGGCTGTTGACCGACAGGCGCATCTCTTCGAGGGCGTCGTGCACCAGCAGGTTGGCGAGGGTGCCTTCCTTCGCCGCAGTGGCGCTGGCTTCCTTGAGGGTCGCGGCTTTTTTCAGAGCCGCGATTTCACCACGCAGACGCCGCTTGGCGCCCATCAGCTCGAAGCCTTTGGCGATCCAGATGGTCCAGGTGATGATGGAAGCGATGGCCAGACCGATCATCACGATTTTCACGATGATGTCGGCGTTCTGGTACATGCCCCATGGCGACAGGTCGTGGGCCATGCCCAAGGTGTTGTCGGGTTCGAGCACTTCAGGAGCGTCTGCCGGAGCGGCGTCTACTGCCTGCACCGGATCGGTGGTGGCTGGCGCGGCTGCAGTTGGTGCGTGCTGTTCGGTGGCAGCCGGAGCGGTTGGCGCTTGTGCGTCGGCGAAAGCGGCGGTCGGTGCCAGCATCAGGCTGAGCAGCAGGGCCGCCACTGCGCTGAAGGCGCGAGGTCGTTTGGTTGGCGAAGCGGGGTTTTGATTACGTGTCATGCTGGCCGGACCTGAAGTAGAAAAACGGTGATGCTCTTCCAGGCCTCGTGAGGCCGAGAACAAAAGTGGGGTGCATTATTGCAAGTAATTCTTGTTAACAAAAGTAATAGAGTTTCTTTTTTTCCTTCATTGCTAGCCGTTCGTCCTTTGCGAGGGCTAGTCTGTTCCTTTCTTTCGGGAGTTTTTTGATGTCCGCGCCCTCTGTTTTGATTGCCGGTTGTGGTGATGTCGGCAGTCGTCTGGCTACGCAATTGTTGGCCGCCGGCTGGGAGGTGCAGGGTCTGCGCCGTGATGTGTCGCGTTTGCCGGACGGCGTCATTGGCGTCGCTGGTGATTTGTTCAAGGAAGATTGCCCGGAAAACTGGCCATTCGGGGCGGTGGACTATCTGGTGTATTGCGCGGCGGCGACCGATCACGATGAAGCCGGTTATCGTGCGGCTTACGTGCAGGGTTTGCAGAATGTACTGAGTTGGCTGGACGACTACGGGCAGACGCCTGATCGGCTACTGTTCGTTTCCAGCAGCAGTGTGTACGGGCAGCAGGAAGGGGAGTGGGTCGACGAACATTCAGCGACCGTCGCCAGCGGCTATTCCGGGCGAGTGATGCTTGAGGCTGAGCAAGTGGCGCTGAACAGCGGCATCCCGGCGAGCATTGTGCGCCTGACCGGCATTTACGGCCCGGGACGTGAATGGCTGTTGACCCAGGTGCGTCGCGGTTATCGAGTGGCGGTCGAGCCGCCGCTGTACGGCAATCGCATCCATGCTGATGACGCGGCGGGGCTGATGGCGTTTCTGCTGCAGGCGGCTCATCAGGGCAAGCCGTTGCAGGATATCTATATTGGTGTGGACGATGCGCCGGCACCGTTGGCCGAAGTGGTCGCCTGGCTGCGGGAGTATCTGGGGGTTACCGAATGGGCTGACGACGCCAGCGTACGCCGCACTGGCAGTAAACGCTGCAGCAATGCTCGTGCGAAGGCGCTGGGCTGGATGCCGAAATATCCGAGTTACCGCGAAGGTTATGCGGCGATTCTTGAAGGCAAGTGCTGACCTTCTAACGCCACAAACCACTGTGGGAGCGGGCTTGCCCGCGATGGCGNCAGTCAACTAAAGTGTTGAGTCTGATGGCCTCATCGCGGGCAAGCCCGCTCCCACAGGGTTATGTGTTGCTCTCAGGCGCGGTTACTGCTTCTCAAGCAACCACTTGCGCTCACCCGGGGTGAACTGCGGCATTTCATCCGCCAGTGCGGTATTCACTGCCTGGAAAATTTCCAGCGCCTTGCCTTTGCGGGCAAAGATCCAGTTGTTGCCCTGGCCGTTGAGCTGCAGCCACATGCTGTCGTGGTCGCTGTTCATCGAGGCGCAGTCGCCTGCCAGGCACAGCGCATAACGGTCGGCGCCGGGCAGGCCGGACACCTGGCCGTCGGCCTGGAATTGCACGGTGTTGCCTTCGCCGTCGCCGCTGGCAATCTTCCAGCTGCCGCCCAGGTAAGCCGAATACAGTGCGCGTTCGAAGCTGGCACCGATTGGCGCGCCTTCCGGTACGGGGATTTGTGCGCGGTCGAACAACTGGTCGGGTTCGTTCTCGGTGGCGGCTTGTTTCATCCGGCCGCCGTCGCGTTTCAGCTCGCTGCCGGAGCTGCCATAGAAGTCGACTTTCCAGGCGCCGGACTGTTCGCCCTGCAGCCGTCCTTCGACGTTCTCGAAACCGTTGGTGTAGCGGGCCTGACCGGCCTTGGTGTTGACGTCCCACTCCAGGTTCGGGCCATAGGCCTGAAGCGCTTCGCGCAGGGGGCCGCCCTTGGCAGCGGCATCGATCGCCACCTGGTTGATCCAGGTGCCGCTGATGTCACGGTCGGCGGGGTCGCTGGCACAGCCGCCGAGGAAAATGGCGAGCAGCGAGAGAGCAAGCGCTTTGCGCATGGTGGAATCCTTTCAAAACCTTTTCTTTACCGCAGAGCAGTCGGCGCAGCGGTTGAAGGCTGCGCCGTGTGCATTACTCGATGACGAGGATGGCATCCATTTCGACTTGCGAACCCTTCGGCAGGGCTGCAACGCCGATGGCGGCGCGGGCCGGATAAGGCTGGTCGAAGTATTTGCCCATGATTTCGTTGACCTTGGCGAAGTGGCTCAGGTCGGTGAGGAAGATGTTCAGCTTGACGATGTCCTTGAACGAACCACCGGCAGCTTCAGCTACGGCTTTGAGGTTCTCGAACACCTGGACGGTCTGGGCTTCGAAGCCTTCAACCAGCTCCATGGTCTTTGGGTCCAGAGGAATCTGGCCCGACATGTAGACAGTGTTGCCGGCCTTGATCGCCTGGGAGTAAGTACCGATGGCGGCCGGGGCCTTGTCGCTGGTGATAACAGTCTTGGTCATGTATGACTCCTTGTTAGGTGTGAATTAGGCACGCATGCGGGTGATGCGGATGACCCCGGTCAGGGCGCGCAGTTTCTTGATCACGCGGGCCAGGTGCACACGGTCGTGGACGCTGACCACCAGTTGGACGACGCTGATGCGGCCATCGCGCTCGTCCATGCTGATTTTCTCGATATTGCCGTCGGCCGCGTTGACACTGCTGGCCAGCAGGGCGATCAGGCCGCGCTGGTGCTCCAACTCGACGCGCAGCTCGACGTTGAATTCGCCGGTGACATCCTTGGCCCACGAGAGCTGGATGCATTTTTCCGGGTTGTGCCGGATTTCGCTGATGTTGCGGCAGTTGTCCAGGTGCACGACCATGCCTTTGCCCGCCGACAGGTGGCCGACAATCGGGTCGCCCGGGATCGGCGTGCAGCACTTGGCGTAGCTCAGCACCAGCCCTTCGGTGCCGCGAATCGCCAGCGGCCCTTCCGGACTCGGCAGCTGCTCGCCTTCGCCGAGCAGACGGCGCGCCACGACATAGGCCATGCGGTTGCCCAGGCCGATGTCTTCGAGCAAATCTTCGATCAGTTCCAGACGATATTCGGCGAGCATTGCCTTGACGCGCTCGGCCGGGATCTTCTCCAGCGCGCTGTCGAAACCGTTGAGCACTTTGTTCAGCAGGCGTTCACCGAGGCTGATCGACTCGGAGCGGCGCTGCAGTTTCAGCGCATGACGGATGTGCGTGCGTGCCTTGCCGGTGACCACGAAGTTGAGCCACGCCGGGTTCGGCCGTGCGCCGGGCGCGCTGACGATCTCGACCGTGGAGCCGCTTTGCAGCGGTTCGGACAGCGGTGCGAGGCGGCGGTTGATCCGGCAGGCAATGCAGCTGTTGCCGACATCGGTGTGTACCGCGTAGGCAAAGTCGACCGCCGTGGAGCCTTTGGGCAGCTCCATGATCCGGCCTTTGGGCGTGAACACGTAGACCTCGTCCGGGAACAGGTCGATCTTCACGCTCTCGATGAATTCCAGCGAGTTGCCGGCACGTTGCTGCATTTCCAGCACGCCTTTGACCCACTGACGGGCGCGGGCGTGAGTGCCTTTCGGCTGCTCGTCACCGCTGGATTTGTACAGCCAGTGGGCGGCAATGCCGTTGTTGGCCATCTCTTCCATTTCGCGGGTACGGATCTGGATCTCGATCGGTACGCCGTGCATGCCAAACAGCGTGGTGTGCAGCGACTGATAGCCGTTGGCCTTGGGAATCGCGATGTAATCCTTGAAGCGCCCCGGCAACGGCTTGTACAAATTATGCACGGCACCCAGCACGCGGTAGCAGGTATCGACCTTGTCGACGATGATCCGGAACGCATAGACGTCCATGATCTCGTTGAAGGCCCGACGCTTGCCGCGCATTTTCTTGTAGATGCCGTAGAGGTGTTTCTGGCGTCCGCTGACTTCGCCCTGGATGCCGTCGATGGCGAGGCAATGGCCAAGGGATTCTTCGATCTTGTTGACGATTTCCTTGCGGTTGCCCCGGGCGCGTTTGACCGCCTGGTAAATCCGCGCGGAACGCATCGGGTGCATCGCCTTGAAGCCGAGGTCTTCGAACTCGATACGAATCGCGTGCATGCCCAGCCGGTTGGCGATGGGCGCGTAGATTTCGAGGGTTTCCTTGGCGATGCGGCGGCGTTTTTCCCCGGACAACACCTCCAGCGTGCGCATGTTGTGCAGGCGGTCGGCGAGTTTGACCAGGATCACGCGAATGTCGCGTGCCATGGCCATGGCCATTTTCTGGAAGTTCTCGGCCTGGGCTTCGGCCTTGGTCTCGAAGTTCATCTGGGTCAGTTTGCTGACCCCGTCGACCAGTTCGGCCACGGTTTCACCGAACTGCGCTTGCAGCGCTTCTTTGGCGATACCGGTGTCTTCGATCACGTCATGCAGCATCGCCGCCATCAGGCTCTGATGGTCCATGTGCATGTCGGCAAGAATATTCGCCACCGCAAGCGGATGCGTGACGTACGCCTCGCCGCTGCGACGGCGCTGACCGTCATGGGCTTGTTCGGCGTAGAAATACGCTCGGCGGACCAGGTTGACCTGGTCGTTGCCGAGGTAGGTCGATAAGCGATCGGCGAGGGCGTCTATGCTCGGCATGATGACTCCTGCCGTAGGCTGTGTTCCCGCGCCGTGCTACGTCGACCAGGCATAGGCTTAGACGGCCTCGTTGGACTCGTCCTCGAAAGCAGCGAAGAGCGGTTCATCCTGGACGATTTCCTGCTCGGCGATGAACTCGTAGCTCATCAGGCCTTCAGCGATTTCACGCAGGGCGACAACGGTCGGCTTGTCGTTTTCCCACTGGACCAGTGGCTCTTTGCCGCCGGTGGCCAGTTGACGGGCACGCTTGGTAGAGAGCATGACCAGCTCAAAGCGGTTTTCCACGTGTTCTAGGCAGTCTTCAACGGTTACGCGGGCCATGGTATTCCTCGGAGCGAATGCAATATGCGCGCTGCCCGGTTGGGCGAGCGGACTCAACAGTTTAAAAAATCACCAGCGATTAGGGAAGCGCTGATTTTTTGACCAGACCCTTCAACGCGCTGCAGGCACCAATGTAAAGCGCTTGCAGCGGTTTTGGGAAGTGCTGATTAACCCAGCAATTCAGCCAGCAATCTGCCGAAACGCACTTGCTGGCGCTTCTGCTGCAGCTGATTGGCACGGAAAATCGCTTTCAGATCGTCCAGCGCGTGGGCGAAATCATCGTTGATGATCAAGTAATCGTATTCGACGTAGTGGCTCATCTCGCTGACCGCTTCGCGCATCCGGCCGTCGATGATCTCGTCGCTGTCCTGGCCACGGTTGGTCAGGCGCTGGTGCAGGGCCTGCAGCGACGGCGGCAGGATGAAGATCGAGCGGGCTTGCGGCATCAACTTGCGGACCTGCTCGGCGCCTTGCCAGTCGATCTCCAGAATCAGGTCGTGGCCTTCGTCCAGCGTCTGCTGCAGACGGCTTTGCGAGGTGCCGTAGAAGTTGCCGAAGACTTCGGCGCGTTCGAGGAAGTCGCCGTGCTCGCCCATCTTCACGAACTCTTCGCGGGTCACGAAGTGATAGTTCACGCCATCCACTTCGCCCGGGCGCATGGCGCGGGTGGTGTGGGAAATCGAGACGCGGATTTCCGGGTTGGTGTCGGTCAACGCCTTGACCAGGCTGCTCTTGCCCGCGCCCGAAGGGGCGGAAATGATGTACAGGGTGCCGGTGTGGTGGGTCATGTCTGTAGCCTTACTCAATATTCTGCACTTGTTCGCGCATCTGCTCGATCAACACCTTGAGGTTGACGGCGGCCTGGGTGCTGCGCGGGTCGAAGGCCTTGGAGCCCAGTGTGTTGGCTTCGCGGTTGAGTTCCTGCATCAGGAAGTCGAGGCGCCGGCCAGCAGCACCGCCGGACTTGAGCACTCGGCGGACTTCAATGATGTGGGTGCTCAGACGATCCAGTTCTTCGGCCACATCGCTCTTTTGCGCGAGCATGACCATCTCCTGTTCCAGACGCTGCGGATCCAGTTCGGCCTTCATGTCGGCGAAGCGGTCGAGGACTTTCTGGCGCTGGGTCGCGAGCATCTGCGGCACCAGTTCACGCAGGGTCACGACGTCTTCTTCTATGGAAGTCAGGCGCTCGTTGATCAGGCGTGCCAGCTCCGCGCCTTCGCGCTCGCGGCCGGCCTTGAGTTCCTTGAGACCTTGATTGAACAACGCCAGCGCATCGGCATTCAGCGCCTGTGGATCAGTCGCGTCGGCCACCAGTACGCCGGGCCAGGCCAGCACTTCCAGCGGGTTGAGTGCTGCCGGGTTCTTGATCAGGCCGGCAACGGTTTCGGCGGCGGCGACCAATTGCGCGGCGCGCTCGCGGTCGACCTGCAACGGCTTGCCGGTGCTTTCTTCGGTGAAGCGCAGGGTGCATTCCAGTTTGCCCCGCGACAGGCCCTGACGCAGGGCTTCACGCACTGAGCCCTCGAGGTCGCGGAACGACTCCGGAAGACGCAGGTGCGGTTCCAGATAGCGGCTGTTGACCGAGCGCAGTTCCCAGCTCAGGGTGCCCTGGGCGCCGGCTTTCTCAACGCGGGCGAAGGCGGTCATGCTGTGCACCATGGCGGTGACCTCGCAATGCAGATCGGCGCAGAAGGGATGTTCCGCAGGCTCGATATCAATGAATTTAAGCCGACTGGCAGCAAAGGCGCAGGATTGTAGCGCAGTGCGGCGGATGCGCCCAAACACACGGTGTGACAAAGGGCTGCAGGCCGTCGGTTATGTGCGTTTCAGGGCTCTGGGTCGACGGCCGGAATTTTTAACCCGTGCCCAGGCGCGGTGCAGCGCTCTATAATGCTCGGCAGTTTTCCGTCCCCAGTACAGGTATTCCCTATGAAACGTCCAAGTGGTCGCGCTGCCGATCAGCTCCGCTCGATCCGCATTACCCGCAACTACACCAAACACGCCGAGGGATCCGTACTGGTCGAATTCGGTGATACCAAGGTCATCTGCACTGTCAGCGTCGAAAACGGCGTGCCGCGTTTCCTCAAGGGCCAGGGCCAGGGCTGGTTGACCGCCGAGTACGGCATGCTGCCGCGTGCCACTGGCGAGCGTAACCAGCGTGAAGCGAGCCGTGGCAAGCAGGGCGGTCGCACCCTGGAAATCCAGCGCCTGATCGGCCGCTCCCTGCGCGCTGCGCTGGACATGTCCAAGCTGGGCGACGTGACCCTGTACGTCGACTGCGACGTGATTCAGGCTGACGGCGGCACCCGCACCGCCTCCATCACTGGCGCCATGGTGGCCCTGGTTGATGCACTGAAAGTGATCAAGAAGCGTGGCGGCCTCAAGGGCGGCGACCCGCTCAAGCAAATGATCGGCGCGGTGTCGGTCGGCATGTATCAGGGTGAGCCGGTGCTGGATCTGGACTATCTTGAAGATTCCGCCGCCGAGACCGACCTCAACGTGGTGATGACCAGCACCGGTGGCTTCATCGAAGTCCAGGGCACCGCCGAAGGCGCGCCGTTCCAGCCTGAAGATCTGAATGCCATGCTGGAACTGGCCAAGAAAGGCATGAACGAAATCTTCGAACTGCAAAAGGCTGCACTGGCCGACTGAGCAGGTTCGCAACCCGCAAGGATGACGCGATGAGTGACGAGCAAGAGTTGCTGCCAAAACCGAGCCAGGAGGTTCGCCAATGGGCGATGTTTTGTCACTTGTCCGCCTTGCTGGGGATCTGGATTCCGTTCGGCAACCTGATCGGGCCGCTGATTCTGTGGCAGATGAAGCGCGAAACTGATCCGTTCATCGACGCTCAGGGCAAAGAGGCACTGAATTTCCAGATCACCGTGGCGATTGCTGCCGCGATCTGTCTGCTTTTGATGGTGCTGATCATCGGCTTCTTCTTGCTGGGCCTGCTGGCCATCGGCGCGCTGGTGTTGACGATCATTGCCGGGGTGAAGGCGAACGAAGGGTTCCCCTACCGTTATCCGTTCACCTGGCGGTTGATCAAATAACGATCAGCACAAATGACCTGTAATCAGCGCGCACAAAAAAGCCGACAGCGATGTCGGCTTTTTTGCATCCACAAATCGACGCTTAGATGGTCAGCGTCCAGTCGTAGTCGACGATCAGCGGCGCGTGCTGCGAGAACCGTGGCTGCCGCGGCAGGCGTGCACTGCGCACGAAGCGTCGCAGGCCCGGGGTCAGGATCTGGTAGTCGAAACGCCAGCCCAGATTCAGCATCTCGGCCTGTTCGTTGTCCGGCCACCAGCTGTACTGATCGCCTTCGCGGCTGACTTCGCGCAGGGCATCGACGTAACCCATGTTGCCGACAATCTCGTCCATCCAGGCGCGTTCTGGCGCCA
Source organism: Pseudomonas sp. 22189 (assembly GCF_052045635.1). Lineage (NCBI taxonomy): Bacteria > Pseudomonadati > Pseudomonadota > Gammaproteobacteria > Pseudomonadales > Pseudomonadaceae > Pseudomonas > Pseudomonas sp. 22189. The sequence continues at coordinate 78,401 of NZ_JBQEPG010000003.1, read as the reverse complement.
GGAAGCCCGGGGATTGCTGGCTGTCGCGCCAGTTCTTGATGTCGAGCTTCTGCTGCGCCACGTACAGCGAGCCACAATAAATGTACTCGCGACGTTTACGCCGCTGCTTGTCCAGGTACTTGCCGAAGTCGTCCATGAGCTTGAACTTCTGGTTCAAGTCCTCATCGCCGTTCATCCCCGAAGGAAGCAGCAAGGTGGCAATACTGACTTTGTCGAAATCTGCTTGCAGGTAGCGCCCGTAGCGGTCGGCCGTCTCGAAACCGAGACCGCTGATGACAGCCTTCGGTTGCAACCGCGAATACAAAGCCACGCCACCTTGGGCAGGGACTTCAGCATCGCAGGCATAAAGGAAGTAGCCATCCAGTTGGAAGGCTGGGTCGTCCAGTTCAAAGGCGGAGGCACGGGTGTCCTGCAGACAGATGACGTCGGCATTCTGAGCTTGCAGCCAACTGAGCAAACCACGCTCGACTGCCGCCTGAATACCATTGACGTTCACACTGATGATCCGCATAAATGGCCCCAAAAATCGCGTGAGTGTATGATACACGGCGTCAAGCTAATTAGCTAAATCCGTGGTATTTGGGGTTTTTTTCATGCAAGCGTATCAGCGCGATTTCATTCGTTTTGCCATCGATCGCGGCGTTTTGCGCTTCGGTGAGTTCACCCTGAAGTCCGGGCGCACCAGTCCTTACTTCTTCAACGCCGGCCTGTTCAACACGGGCTCGGCCCTGGCGCAGCTGGGGCGTTTCTACGCGGCAGCCATCGCCGAAAGCGGCATTTCTTTCGACGTCCTGTTTGGCCCGGCCTACAAAGGCATCCCGCTGGCGGCAACCACTGCCGTCGCGCTGGCCGAGCATCACGACCGCGACCTGCCGTGGTGCTTCAACCGCAAGGAAGCCAAGGCCCACGGCGAAGGCGGCAGTCTGGTCGGCGCACCGCTGACCGGCGACGTGCTGATCATCGACGACGTGATCACCGCCGGCACCGCGATCCGTGAAGTGATGCAAATCATCGCGTCCCAGGACGGCGCCAAGGCCGCTGGCGTGCTGATCGCCCTGAACCGTCAGGAGCGTGGCAACGGCGAGTTGTCGGCAATCCAGGAAGTCGAGCGTGATTTCGGTATTCCGGTGATCAGCATCGTTTCGCTGAACCAGGTGCTGGAATTCCTCGCTGACGATCCGCAGCTCAAGCAGCATCTGCCAGCCGTGGAAGCGTACCGCGCCCAGTTCGGCGTCTGATGCGCTGCCCTTGTAGGAGCTGCCGAAGGCTGCGATCTTTNCTTCGGCAGCTCCTACAGGGATTGCAGGCAAAAAAAGACCCCGCTCAGTCAGGCTGAGCGGGGTCTTTTGGTTTCCGCGACGCCTTACGGACGCTTGCGATTGCTGATCAGCGTGCCCACACCGGTATCGGTGAAGATTTCCAGCAGGATCGCGTTCGGTACGCGACCGTCGATGATCAGCGAGCTGCCGACACCGCCCTGAACTGCTTCCAGTGCACAACGGATCTTTGGCAGCATGCCGCCGTAGATGGTGCCGTCGGCGATCAGGTCGTCGACCTGCTGGGTGCTCAGGCCGGTCAACACGGTGCCCGACTTGTCCATCAAGCCGGCGATGTTGGTCAGCAGCATCAGCTTCTCGGCTTTCAGCGCCTCGGCGACCTTGCCGGCCACCAGATCAGCGTTGATGTTGTACGACTCGCCGTTCTCACCGACGCCGATTGGCGCGATCACCGGAATGAAGTTGCCTTTGACCAGCAGATTCAACAGTTCAGTGTTGATCCCGACCACTTCACCGACCTGACCGATGTCGATGATTTCCGGCTGGGTCATCTCCGGGGTCTGGCGGGTGACGGTCAGTTTCTTCGCCCGAATCAGTCCGGCGTCTTTACCGGTCAGGCCGATGGCGCTGCCACCGTGGCGGTTGATCAGGTTGACGATGCTTTTATTGACCTGGCCGCCGAGGACCATTTCCACCACGTCCATGGTCGCCGCGTCGGTGACGCGCATGCCATCGACAAAGTGGCTTTCGATCGACAGGCGTTTGAGCAGATCACCGATCTGCGGGCCGCCGCCGTGAACCACCACTGGGTTGATGCCCACGGCTTTCATCAAGACGATGTCGCGGGCGAAGCCGGTTTTCAGCTCCTCGCTTTCCATCGCGTTGCCGCCGTATTTGATCACCAGAGTCTTGCCGACATAACGTCGGATGTAAGGCAACGCTTCGGACAGGACCTGGGCGGTGTGGGCGGCGGCTTCGCGTTCGAGGGTCATTCAGGGCTCCGGGTGAATCAGAACGGTAGTTGGAGATCAGGTGCAACGCGTTTCAGTTGGGTGTGGAACACCGCCTTGATACGCGCAAGTTCTGCCTCGTCATCGGCCTCGAAACGCAGCACCAGCACCGGTGTGGTGTTGGAGGCGCGCACCAGGCCCCAGCCTTTGGCGTAATCGACTCGCACGCCGTCGATGGTGGTCAGGTCGGCGCCTGGGCCCCACTGTGCGTCGTGCAGTGCATCAATGATGCTGAATTTGCTCTCTTCGGTCACATGGATATTGATTTCCGGCGTAGAAATATCGTTCGGGAAGGTCGCAAACAGCTCTTCGGCGGTGGATTTTTCCTTGCTGAGGATCTCCAGCAGGCGTGCGGCGCTGTAGATGCCGTCATCGAAACCGAACCAGCGCTCCTTGAAGAAGATGTGTCCGCTCATTTCACCGGCCAATAGAGCACCGGATTGTTTCATTTTCTTTTTGATCAACGAATGACCGGTCTTCCACATTAGCGGGCGACCACCGTATTCCTTGATCAGTGGCACCAGGCGGCGGGTGCATTTGACGTCGAAGATGATTTCCGCATCGGGATTGCGCGCCACCACGTCGCGGGCAAACAGCATCAGCAGGCGATCCGGGTAGACGATGCTGCCGGTATTGGTCACCACGCCGACACGGTCGCCGTCGCCGTCGAAGGCCAGGCCGAGATCGGCGTTGGTTTCCTTGACCTTGGCGATCAGGTCGACGAGGTTCTCGGGCTTGCCCGGGTCCGGGTGGTGGTTGGGGAAGTTGCCGTCGACTTCGCAGAACAGCGGGATGACTTCGCAGTTCAGCGCTTCGATCAGTTGCGGGGCGATCACGCCGGCCGCACCGTTGCCGCAGTCGACCACGACTTTCAGGCGGCGGGCCAGTTTGACGTCCTGGACGATTTCGGTGGTGTAGCGGTCAAGGATTTCGACTTGAGTGACGCTGCCTTGACCGCTGGTCAGGTCATTGGTCTTGATGCGCTCGTGCAGCACCTGGATCTGCTCGTTGGCGAGGGTGTCGCCGGCGATCACGATCTTGAAGCCGTTGTAGTTCGACGGGTTGTGGCTACCGGTGAGCATTACGCCAGACTTGCCGGCCAGCACGTTGGCCGCGTAGTACAGCGCCGGGGTCGGAACCAGGCCAACGTCGCTGACATGGCAGCCGCTCTCGGCGATACCGCGGATCAGTTCGGCAACCAGCTCCGGGCCGGACAGGCGCCCGTCGCGGCCGACCGACACGTTCGGTTCACCCTGGGCCAGGCTCTGCGAGCCGATGGCGCGGCCAATCCAGTACGCGGTTTCGGCATTGAGGAATTCCGGCACGGTGCCGCGAATGTCATAGGCGCGGAAGATGCTGTCAGGTAGCTTCGGGGCGATCTTGGCTGGGGTGCTCATCTGCACAAATGCTCCATCTCGAAAAGGGCGGGACAGACCGACGATTCACTCGGCGGCAGGCTCAAACTGAAGGGTATGACGGCGTTTTCCACAGAGAGTTCGTGGTGTGAAAGGGCCATGACGCCTCGGCTGGCGTGGCTTTCGGCCGGCAAAACCTTGATTTTCGGTGCTAAACCTTCCGTGTGAATCTGCACAAATTCCCCCTGTAGGAGCTGCCGCAGGCTGCGATCTTTTGATCTTGCTCTTGAAAAACAAAGTCAAAAGATCGCAGCCTGCGGCAGCTCCTACAGGGAGACATTCGGTTATTTGGTGCCGGTATGACCGAAGCCGCCCGCGCCGCGCTCGGTTTCGACGAACTCTTCCACCATTTCGAAGTGCGCCTGTACTACCGGCACCAGCACCAGCTGCGCCAGACGCTCGCCGACGGTCATGGTGAAGTCGCTCTGGCCACGGTTCCAGCAGGAGACCATCAGCGGGCCCTGGTAATCCGAGTCGATCAGGCCGACGAGGTTGCCCAGCACGATGCCGTGCTTGTGGCCCATCCCCGAGCGCGGCAGGATCAGCGCGGCGAGGTTCGGGTCGCCGATGTAGACCGACAGGCCGGTAGGGATCAGCACGGTTTCACCCGGCTTGATCACGATGTCCTGCTCCAGCATGGCGCGCAGGTCGAGGCCGGCGGAGCCCGGGGTGGCGTATTGTGGCAGCGGGAATTCGGTACCGATGCGGGGGTCGAGGATCTTGGCTTGCAAAGCGTGCATGTAAATTAAACCTGGTTCAGACGTTCGGCGATAAAAGTGACCAGTTGGCGAGCGATCTTGCCCTTGCTGGTCTGGGCGAAAACGGTGGCGTGAAGCTCACGGTCGATCACGCTGCAGGCGTTTTCTTCGCTGTTGAACCCGATGCTCGGATTGGCCACGTCGTTGGCGACGATCAAATCGAGATTCTTGTCTTTCAGCTTGCGTGCAGCGTAGTCGAGCAGGTGTTCGGTCTCGGCGGCAAAGCCGACACTGAACGGACGGTCGGGACGGGTCGCGATGGTGGCCAGGATGTCCGGGTTACGCACCATTTGCAGGACGAAGCCGTCGCCGCTTGTAGGGTCTTTCTTGAGTTTTTGCGGGGCAACGACTTCCGGACGGTAGTCCGCCACCGCTGCCGAGGCGATGAACACATCACACGGGATGGCGGATTCGCAGGCCGCGAGCATGTCGCGGGCACTGACCACGTCGATGCGGGTGACGCGATCCGGCGTTGGCAGGTGCACCGGGCCGCTGATCAGGGTCACGCGGGCGCCGGCTTCCACCGCGGCTTCGGCCAGAGCAAAGCCCATTTTCCCGGAACTGTGGTTGGTGATGTAGCGCACCGGGTCGATGTTTTCCTGAGTCGGGCCGGCGGTGATCACCACGTGTTTGCCGGTCAGTGCCTGACGCTGGAAGCAGTCCGCCGCACACTGCGCCAGATCGGTGGCTTCCATCATCCGGCCCATGCCGACGTCACCGCAGGCCTGGCTGCCGGAGGCCGGGCCGAAGGTCTTCAGGCCACGGCTTTCAAGAAGTTGCAGGTTGGCCTGGGTCGCCGGATCGCGCCACATGGCCTGGTTCATTGCCGGCGCGATCGCCACTACGGCGTCGGTAGCAAGAACCAGCGTGGTCAGCAAATCGTTGGCGATGCCCTGGGCCAGACGGGCGATCAGGTCGGCGGTAGCCGGGGCGATCAATACCAGATCGGCCCACTTGGCCAGCTCGATGTGGCCCATCGCCGCTTCGGCAGCCGGGTCGAGCAAGTCGAGGTGAACCGGGTGCCCCGACAGGGCCTGCATGGTCAGCGGGGTGATGAACTCGGCGCCGCCATGGGTCATGACCACGCGCACTTCGGCACCCTGGTCGATCAGGCGACGAACCAGATCGGCGCTCTTGTAGGCTGCAATGCCGCCGCCGACGCCCAGAACGATGCGTTTCCGATACAGCCGCTGCATAGGTCTGCCTTTCATTTCGTGGTTGATACGTGGCGAAACCCCCTCCCCAGGGTGAATTCGCCCGCAAAAAAGATGGGCTACGATATCACAGCGACCGCTACGGAACAGCGGCGCCCACAGACAAGGAAGGTGTATGAGTATTCGCGATTGGCCGGCGGCGGAGCGGCCGCGAGAAAGGTTGTTGGAACAGGGCCCTGCGAGCCTTTCAGACGCCGAGTTGCTGGCGATTTTTTTGCGTACGGGAGTCGCTGGAAAAAGCGCAGTGGACCTGGCGCGACACTTGTTGAATCAGTTCGGCAGCCTGCGTTTGTTGCTTGAGGCCGATCAGGAAGCATTCAGCAAACAGTTGGGGCTGGGGCCCGCAAAGTTTGCGCAGTTGCAGGCTGCCCAAGAAATGAACCGCCGGTATCTGGCCGAGCGCTCACGTAGAGAGCCGGCACTGGAGAATCCACAGGCTGTTCGGGATTACCTCAAATCCATGCTGCGCCATGAGCCCCACGAGGTGTTTGGCTGCCTGTTTCTTGATTCCAAGCATCAAGTGCTGACGTTCGAGGCGCTGTTTCGCGGCTCGATCGACAATACCAGTGTGCATCCCCGGGAAGTGGTGAAGCGCTCATTGGCCAACAATGCGGCGGCGGTGATTCTCTGCCACAACCACCCATCGGGGAACAGCGATCCGAGCCAGGCGGATCGGCAACTGACCAAGCGTCTGCAGAAGGCTCTGGATCTGATTGATGTACGGGTGCTGGATCACTTCATCATTGGCGACGGCGAGCCGCTGTCGATGGCGGAATGTGGCTGGATGTAGCCGGCCTACCCCCTGTAGGAGCTGCCGGAGGCNTCCGGCAGCTCCTACAGGGGGATTGTGCTGTGGTGGGTTATTTGAGGTTGACCTTGGAGTAGTCTTGGCGGCCAAACGGGCTCACCGAGTAACCCTGCACATCCTTGCGCGTCAGCGCATAAGCGGTCGGGTGTGCCAGCGGCAACCACAGCGCCTGCTGCTGAATCTGCGCCTGCGCCTGTTCATACAGTTTGGTGCGCACGCCTTGCTCGCTGGTGGTTTTGCCGGCGCTGATCAGCTTGTCCAGGTCGGCATTGCAGTAGCGGGCGAAGTTGGTGCCGGACTTCACTGCTGCGCAGGAAAACTGCGGCGTGAGGAAGTTGTCCGGATCACCGTTGTCGCCGGCCCAGCCCATGAACAGCAGGTCATGCTCGCCAGCCTTGGCGCGGCGAATCAGTTCGCCCCACTCGATCACGCGGATTTCCGCCTGAATGCCGATCTCTGCCAGGTCCGATTGCAGCAACTGCGCGCCCAGACTCGGGTTCGGGTTGAGCAGGCTGCCGGACGGACGCGTCCAGATGGTGGTCTGGAAGCCGTCCTTGAGTCCGGCCTTGGCCAGCAGCGCCTTGGCTTTGGCCACGTCGTGCGGATAGCCCGGCAGGTTCTTGGCGTAGCTCCAGGTGTTCGGCGGGTAAGGGCCGTTGGCCGGTTCCGCGGTGTCTTCGAATACGGCTTTGACGTAGTTGGCCTTGTCAAAGGCGAGGTTGATCGCCTGACGTACTTCCGGCTTGTCCAGCGGTGGATGCTGGCTGTTGATGCCGACGAAAGCGGTCATGTACGCGTCAGTCTTTTCCACTTTCAGCGTCGGCTCTTCCTGCGCAGACTTCACGTCCAGCGGTTTTGGCGACAGAGCGATCTGGCACTCGTTGCGCCGCAGTTTTTGCAGGCGCACGTTGGCGTCAGGGGTGATGGCGAAGATCAGCGGATCGACCGCAGGCTTGCCGCCGAAATAGTCCGGGTTGGCCTTGTAGCGCACCGAGGCGTCTTTCTGGAAGCGCGTGAACACGAACGGGCCGGTACCGATCGGTTGGCTGTTGAGCTTGTCGGTGGCGTCGGCCTTGAGCAGCTTGTCCGCATATTCGGCGGAATAGATGGAGGCGAAGCCCATGCTCAGTGTCGCGAGGAACGTCGAATCCGGGTGGTCAAGGGTAAAGCGCACGGTCAGCGGGTCGAGTGCGTCGATCTTCTTGATCAGCGTCGGCAACTGCATGGACTGGGCGTGCGGGAAGCCGCTTTGCGCCACTTTGTGCCATGGGTTGGCCGGGTCGAGCATGCGGTCGAAGCTGAACTTGACGTCTTCGGCGCTCAGGGTGCGGGTCGGCTTGAAATAGTCAGTGCTGTGAAACTTCACCTGCGGGTGCAGCTTGAATACGTAACTCAGGCCATCGGGGCTGACTTCCCAGCTGTCGGCCAGGCTTGGCACGACTTTGCCGCTGGCGGTGTCGAAGTCCACCAGGCGGTTCATCAGTACGTCGGCCGAGGCATTGGTGGTGGTCAGCGAGTTGTATTGCACCACGTCGAACCCTTCAGGGCTGGCCTCGGTGCACACACTCAGGGCGGCAGCCTGGGCCAATGGGCTCAGCAGAAGCGGGGCGAGCAACAGGGGTAGGGCAGCGAGGCGCATGGTCGGCTTCCTTTACAGATCGAAGGCCCATCTGCAGGTGCAGTCTGGAAAAGGGTTACCCTAGAGGGCTGGATTCCAAATGACTATCCCCTTTTTGCATTTTTCGGGCCGGGACAGTGGTGTTTTTCAGACCACGGTGCGCGAGGAAAAGTCGGGAACCTCTTTTACAGCGGTTTTCTGCGACGAGTGGTCAAAACGCGCCTCAGCCTTTATCCAAAGCGTCCGCAGCCGGAAAATGCGCGTTTTTACCGGTCGATTGCACATCCATTGTTGTTGCACCCCGGTCTTTCTGGTATAAAGCAGCGCTCTTTTCTAGGGGCCCGGTTCCTTCACTGTAGGTGTAGCCGGTAAGACCTCTAAAGAAACGCGGCGCCTGGCGCCAAATGACTGAGAGATTAAGCGGCCAACCCATGCCGGGTTGGGCATGTGGTTTTAGAGGGCTGAGGCATGTCGAGAGTATGTCAAGTTACCGGTAAGGGTCCGGTAACCGGGAATAACATTTCCCACGCAAACAACAAAACCCGTCGTCGTTTCCTGCCGAACCTGCAGCATCACCGCTTCTGGGTTGAAGAAGAGAAACGTTTCGTACGCCTGCGCGTTTCCGCCAAAGGCATGCGTATCATCGACAAGCGTGGCATCAGCGTTGTGCTGGCCGAGCTGCGTCGCGACGGCAAGATTTAAGGGAGCTAATCATGCGTGAATTGATTCGTTTGATTTCGAGCGCCGGTACTGGTCACTTCTACACTACCGACAAGAACAAGCGTACTACCCCGGACAAAATCGAGATCAAGAAATATGATCCGGTTGTTCGCAAGCACGTGATCTACAAGGAAGGCAAAATCAAGTAATTGATTTTTCCCGACTTACGAAAAAGGCCCGTATCTCACGATACGGGCCTTTTTT